>JADFPG010000063.1 GCA_022562455.1 Fidelibacterota bacterium
AATAAAATACTGATTCGTATCTTTACAACCGATAATCAAAGTCAGTAAAATACTTGTTACATATAATGATCTTTTCATTCTTACCATGACACGGAAGGGACATGGTATCCCCGCCTGCTGCGGGCAGGCACCCAATAGAGTTAAAGAAGCCTTTTGCCTGCCAGCCACCCATGAAGTGGGGCAGGCTGGGAATAGGAATGGAAAGATGGAGGAGAATGAAGAGATTGTGGAAGAATCACGCCCCGGGATCCCGGGGCGTGATTTTCATTTCCCATGATTGTAAACTCTCAGTTAATAAAAAAGGGAGTTTTCATGGAAATACGATACAAAGTTATGGATAATCAATTTGATTTCCGATTAAATATGGTTCGTTATTCACAAGAATTTAGCGTTTGTGAAGCAGCCCGTGTATTTGGTCGAACCCGAAAGACAGTCAGGAAGTGGCGTAATCGGTTTACTAAAGAAGGATTGAGTGGTCTTACAGATCATAGTCGGCGTCCCCATTATAGTCCCAATAAGACCAGTCAGAGAGACAGAGATAAAATTATTCGTTTGAAGAAGAGATTGTCCCATATTGGAGCCGAGCGGTTTCATAATGAGTTTGGAGTCAAGCAGTCTGCCAGAACAATACAAAAGATCTGTCGTGAAGAAGGGTTAGGACGCAAGAAAAAGAGTAAACGTACCAAGCAACGAGATTTGCGTGCATGGAAGGAAGCAAACTTTAAGCCGCTTCGATATTGGGTTGTGGATACAAAGGACTGTATAGATGTACCTTATTACGTTGAACGTATTTATAACGGTGGCTTTCCCCGTTATTTATATCAAGCCAGAGATGTTCGCACCAATGTACTTTTCAGCGCCTATGCCTTTGAACAGTCTAATGTGAACAGCGCCTTGTTTATCGAGCGTTTATTTGATCATTTAAGGTCATTGGGTATTCCATTGAATGAAGTATCTGTTCAGACTGATAACGGATCAGAGTTTCCCAGGAATGGTCTGGATTTAACTCAGCCCAGTGCATTTGAAAAAGCCATCATGGATGTTAAGGCAAATTATATTCGAATCCCGCCTGGCGCAAAGAATCATCAGAGCGATGTAGAGCGGGCAAATGGATTGATTGAGTATGAGTTGTTAGAGATCGAACGGTGGAAGACAAAAAGTGAACTGGTAGGACTTACTACAGCCTGGATGTATTATTTTAATCGGTTAAGACCAAACTCTTACCAGCAAAACAGAACACCGTACCAACGCATGAAACATGCGGGCATTCAATCCCAAACCGCTGAAAATGTCTGCTTGTGGACAGTAACTATTTTGGATGATCCTAAGCTGAAAAGAATTAACTTCAATTTACCCTGGCTGCCTGCCCGCAGGAGGCGGGGATACCATGTCTGTAAATTTGATGATTTCTCTTGGGGAAAACATTGACTTTTGTTAAGACTGAGGGTTAAATTTACAAGCTATGAGATTCAAAAGATTATTATATATCCTGTTATTTTTAACAGCGACTTCATTTGCTAAGGACATTGTGTATCATGTTCCCATTCAGGCGGATATCGATCTGGGACTGCCTGCATTTATAGAAAGAGCCATAAGACAGGCTGAATTGGAAGGCGCCTCTGCCATTATATTTGATATAGATACATTTGGAGGGCGAGTGGATGGTGCCACGCAGATCAAGGATGCTATCTTGGGTTCAAAAGTTATGACGGTGGCATTCATTAACCGGCGGGCGATATCTGCGGGTGCACTCATCTCACTTTCTTGCGATAAGATAATAATGACAGGTGGTGGTACTATTGGAGCTGCAACAGCTGTTGATCTGTCGGGGAAAAAGGCGAGCGAAAAAGTTATCTCCTATATGCGGGAAGAAATGGCATCCACTGCCGAGCAACAGGGTAGAAATATCGCGATCGTAATGGGGATGGTGGATGAGGATTTGAGTTTTGAAACTGTGGTAATCGATGGTGATACCATTGAGGTTGATGATATTCAGGGGGCAAAGGAAGGAAAATTAGTTACCCTAACTACTGAAAAAGCGCTGAAATACAAAATCGCCGATGATAAAGCGGAAACCTTCGAGGAAGTTTTGGAGGTACTTGGGTTTGAAGATCCACAAATTGTTTATATGGGTGTGAACTGGTCAGAAAAATTGGTTCGGTTTCTGACAAATCCTGTGGTAAGTTCATTGTTAATGACATTAGGTTTTCTCGGACTTCTTTTTGAGCTACAATCGCCGGGATGGGGTATACCAGGAACGATAGGGTTTGTTTGTCTGGCTCTTTTCTTTGGAGCTACCCTTTTTACCAATCTTGCTTCCATGACGGAATTGTTGATTATCCTTGGAGGTGTTGTTCTTGTTATCATTGAAGTATTTTTTCTTCCCGGTTTCGGTGTTGTGGGTATCCTTGGAGGTATAGTACTCTTCTCCGGATTATTTATGTTGTTGTTACCGGAGCATCCTATCAGCCAGGATTGGGAATCGGCGTTCTGGGGGCTCACCATCGGGATAATAGGCGCCATAGTTGCATTCGTGCTTTTGGGAAAACTAGTCGTCAAATCAGAGTTTTGGCAGAAAATCTCACTGTCCTCAACAGAACGAAGTTCGGAAGGGTACAGCACATCCATTGGCTTGGAAAACCTTATAGGTCAGGAAGGTGTTGCCGTAAGTGATCTTCGTCCTTCCGGATGGGTCCTGGTAGGAGAGAAAAAGATTTTTGTCGTATCAGAAGGGGAATTTGTCCCGGACGACAACCGTGTAAAAGTCCTTAGTGTGGATGGTAATCGTGTTGTCGTTAGAAAAATCAGTTAATTAGTAGGAGGAATCATGCCAACAGCTATCGTGCCATTAGTAATTATCGTAATTGTTCTTTTGTTTTTATTTTATTTTGTTCCGGTTGGACTGTGGATCCAGGGAATTTTTTCCCTAACATTTCGTAAGCGGATAACCATAGTCAACCTGATCGGAATGCGTCTTCGTAAAATTCCCCCAAAGCTCATTGTGGAAGGGGTAATTAATCTTCATAAAGCGGGATTGGAGGAAATTGACACCAATATGTTAGAAACGCACTATCTGGCGAGCGGAAATGTTTCCAACGTCGTCATTGCCTTAATCGCTGCTGACAAAGCAAAGATACCTCTCGGTTTTGCGACAGCCGCTGCCATAGATCTTGCCGGCCGAGATATCAAATTAGCCGTTGAGACTTCAGTCTATCCCAAAGTCATCGATGCCCCAGCGACAGGGACACTGGCTGCTGTAGCAAAAGATGGCATTGAGGTAAAAGCAAAAGCAAGGGTAACGGTTCGTACAAACATCCCCAGTTTGGTGGGAGGAGCTACTGATGAGACCGTCATCGCCCGTGTTGGAGAGGGGATCGTCAGTGCCATTGGATCTTCCGAATCTTACAAAAATGTACTGGAAAATCCGGACTCTATCTCAAAGGCTGTCTTGGCAAAAGGATTGGATGCAGGCACTGCCTATGAAATATTAAGTATCGATATTGCAGATGTAGATGTAGGAAAGAATGTAGGCGCTCATCTTCAAGCGGATCAGGCGGAGGCAGATTTGCAAGTTGCAAAAGCACGGGCGGAAACCCGTAGAGCAATGGCAGTAGCTGCTGAACAGGAAATGATCGCCCGAGTCGCAGAAATGAGAGCGAAAGTGGTTCTGGCCGAAGCGGAAGTCCCTAAGGCTATGGCGCAGGCATTCAGGGAAGGAAATCTGGGAATCATGGACTATTACACGATGAAAAATATTCAAGCCGATACGGGCATGAGAGATTCAATCGCCGGAACTGACAAGAAGGAAGAACCTGAGGAATAAGACCCAATGGAATTCAATCCCTGGATATTATTGTTTCTGTTGTTATACGTAATTGTCGCATACCTTCGGAAAAAGAGGCGAGCCCCAAGTGATGATGCTGTACAGCGAGGAAGAAGGAAAAAGATAGTAGAGGAATCAGAGGTGGAGGAACTTATGCCTGATTGGTTTAAGGAGATAATCTTACCCAAAGAGCCAACCGAAACGGAAGCACCGGTTGAAATGGAAGAAATACCCATATATGAAGCAGAAAAACCGGTGGAACCAATTAAGCATGAAGGACCCACCGATGAGGAAAGGTTATCTCCTCTGCGCTCTGTTTTTGATAAGAAACTTGAAGGTGCAGTACCCTCACAAAAAGAAAGAGTTCAGGAATATAAAAAGGAATTAACTGTTGGTTTAACGAGGGGAGACTTAGCTACCCGGTTAACCAGCAGCGAAGGTTTAAGAGAGATCATTCTTCTCCGGGAAATTCTGGGACCTCCGAGAGCGTTGAAGCGATACAATCGACGTGATTTTACTTAGTGTCTAACCGATTTTTCTTTAGTTTTCGAACAGGCACTACTTAACTGATTCCTTAATTGAGCCCCGAAGTTTAGGGGCTCAATTAAGGTGATTTTAATTAATGCCGTGGTGACCCTATACCAGGGCGCTTTCTTCTCCGGAATCCTTGATAAACAGGCAAGCAGTATCACAACCTTTTGTAATTTGAGTCATGAGGTCTGGGTTGAATGCCTTAGGCATCCCAAAAATGTTGAGGTCGGCTTGCGGACATTTCTTTAGTTGATCATTAAACTCCCCAACCAGAATCAGTCGTTCAGCATCTATGGGTAATCTTCCCCGATGAACGATCTGTCGCAGACCGACTTTTGCCCTATTTACCTCTGATTGATCCTTTACTATTCTAATTAATCTTATCGTGCCATCCCAGTTCCGTTCTAATTGAAGCGCTGTTAATATAGTAAGATTCCGGTTTGGACTTCCACTTCGGAGCCAAAGATTGATCACTTTCTCATTCCCAAATCCTTTTTCCACATGCCGCCTTAAAACAATGATGCCCATTTCTTCCCTGACAGAGATGGAGATCAATTCCTTCAACCGATCATTTTTATGCGGATCATTACTCATAGATAAAAACATGGTATTGGGTGGAAGGGGCATTCCTCTTAGCGATTGGGTTATAATACTGATCCCTTCGAGGAAGTGATTTGCTTCAATGACGGTAGATGCCGTCAAAATACCCTCATCTTTGAGGGGGTTTATCAATGATTCAAGATCTCTTTCAAGTTTCTCTTCGGATAAAGCGCTATCTTCTTGGATCTTCTGGTGAAAAATTTGATCCACCAGGGTACTAATTTTTTCTCGAACGCTGTGGTGCAGTACATTCACACTAAAGACCCTGATACTCCCCTTTGGAAAAACGATATCGCGGATAAAACTCATCCGTTTTTGCCAGTACAGGGGATCTTCCACGGGGACCATGATGTTGGGTTTCCATGTTTTGGCGCTTTGGGGCAGGAGAGATGCGATACGAATAGCCCATTCGGCAATTGCAGTAAATATGCCCGCTCGAACATCACCCCAGGGAGCTTTATGACCCAAGCGAACCTGCCAGGCATAAATGATTATAATAACAACAATAGCGACTCCGGCAAATATGGGATTAATGAGGAACATGGCTATGGTACACCATAAAGCCCCTATCAACGGAATGAATAGGGGGATATCAAAGCTGGGGCGGTAGGATGCTATACCGATCTTCTTTTCTATAAACACCACAAGGTTAATCGTGCCGTAAGTGATAAGAAAAAACATGGTGAGTAGAGGGGCAATCGTATTCAAATCTCCGAATATGAGGCAGATTCCAACGATCAACCCGGTGACCAGGGTAGCGATTCGAGGTTCACCATTCTTACTTTGATATCCGAAAAATTGTCCAAATGGGATGACTTTGTGCTGACCCAGTGCCATGAGGGTTCTTGGACCACCGACCAGACTCCCGAGGGCGGATGAAAGAGTTGCCCCTAATATGGCTGCCACGACAATCCATTGCCATTTGGCTAATTTGATCATAATTGTGTAGTCATTCCGAAGATCAGAAGGGCTGGCTAAATGATCTAACCAGAATGCAATGGCGATGTAAACCACGAATGATATTGCGATTGCAGAAAGAATACCGACAGAGAGGCTTTTTTTAGGGTCTCTCAAATCTCCTGACATCGCGGCACCTGCTTCTATCCCTGTTACAGCGGGGAAAAATATGGCAAATACTACCCAGAAAGACGCTTTCTCAAAGCTTCCCCAAATAATGATTTGCCCTGAGCCATCCCCATTCCCCAGAAATAAAGAGACCAGTGAGGCAGTGATGAGCGCCATAATAATGTATTGCAACTTCATGGCTACTTTAGCGCTGATTAATGAAATGATGAGCAAGCCTGTAAGTACTGCGAATCCCACAACCAAGGCGTTATATTCCGGATAGATTGCCATCCATGCTTCAGTGAACCCCACAATATACATGGCAGCGCCCAAAGACTGGGAAAAGTAAAGTGGAATCCCCACAGCTCCACCCACTTCGAGTCCCATTGAGCGGGAAATAATAGCATAGGACCCTCCGGCACCAATTTTAATATTTGATGCCATGGATGCCATAGCCAGACCAGTAGTCACCGTAACTAATTTAGCCAAGAGAATAATGACAAGAGCGCCACCGAAACCAGCGTTTCCTACAACCCATCCAAGTCTGAGGTACATAATCGCACCCAGGATTGTGAGTATGGTAGGTGTAAAGACGCCTTCAAAGGTTCCAAACCGTCGAGTAGAAGCCATGAATCTTACTTGAGGTAACTTTCCACGAATGTGAACAGTGTGTTAGTTATAAAAAGGGGGATAAGAAATAGATAAAATCATGACAATTTCATTTTTCAGTGTATGGGTGTTTTCCGTAGGAACGCCTTTGGCGCAAGTGTTCATGTGTTTCTCATCCAAAGAATTCTGCGGATAGAGACACCTTTGATGAAAGTGTATATGTGATTTTGTAAATTCACACCAGATATGAGCGCGAATTCATATCAGTAGGTTAGATTAGTTGTTTATAAATTTTATCTGTCTGCTCAATCAGATGCTCTTTTGTCCCATCGTTTTCAATAACAAAATCTGCCATCTCTACTTTCGTTTCTTCACGTAATTGAAGGTCGATTCTTTTCTGAATTTCATCTCTACTCAGTGAGCTCCGTTCCATGGCACGTTTTATTCGAATTCCTAATTGAGCAGTTACAACGATGACGTAATCTAAATGCTGATCTAATCCTGATTCATAAATTAAGGCGGCATCAACGATGAATATGGAATACTTTTTATCCTGACTTATTTTATCGAACTGAGTATCAATTTTTTTAAAGACAAAGGGATGAATGATCGCATTTAAAACAGCTTGTGCATCTTCGTTGGCAAAACCTCTGATTGCAAGACGTTTTTTGTTAATGGTTCCGTCAGGATTGAGTATATCAGTACCAAATTCTTCAGCAAGTTGTTCCTGTACATGATGGTTCTCATCTAATATTTGTTTCGCTTCTGCGTCCGCATTAAAGATGTAAGCGCCTAATTCTCTCAACCGGTTGCTGACGAAACTCTTCCCGCTTCCAATACCTCCGGTTACCCCAACTTTTAACATTTTATTCTAATTCCAAAAGAATACTATTTGTTACCTCTTTAATTGTCCCCATCCCACTAACTTTAAGCAAAAGGGATTTATTTCGATAATAATTTATTAACGGTTCTGTCTGTTTCTGATAGACAAGCAATCTTTTCCGGATTATCTCAGGTTTGTCATCATCTCGCTGATAAAGTTCACCACCACAGTGATTACATTTTCCCTCTTCTTTTATGGAGTCGATATGAATGTTGGTTATTGCTCCACAATTTCTGCAGGATCTGCGGCTGGAAATTCGTTTTATCACTGTTTCTTCATCTCCATCCAGGGCTATCACTGCATCCAATCGTTGTTGAAGTCTTTCTATAATTTTGTCCAAGCCTTCTGCCTGCGGAATGGTGCGAGGGAAACCGTCTAAAATGTATCCGGTTTTAACATCGTCCTGTTGCAAACGGTTTTCCATTATGTTCAGCATGATATCATCAGAGACTAAATGTCCTGAATTGATGATGGATTCTGCTTTTAGACCCAAGCTTGATTTTTGTTCAATTTCACTTCGGATAATATCCCCAGTAGAGAGATGAGGAATATCAAATTTTTTGCTAAACATCTTAGCTTGAGTCCCTTTTCCAATACCTGGGGGTCCTAGGAATACGAGTCTCATGACAGTTTTTGATGTTAGAGAAGAATACCTGCGATAGATGCTGTCAACCACGAAGCGAGGGCTCCTGCCATCATTGCTTTGGTGGCAACTTTAGCCAGGTCTTTCCTTCTGTTAGGCGCCAGAGCGCCAATCCCGCCAATCTGAATACCGATAGAAGCAAAATTAGCAAATCCACAGAGAGCATAGGTAGCAATTACTCTAGACTTCACCGTAAGATCCGTCATTTCCTGGAGATGACCAAATGCGATCAGTTCAGTCAGCACAATTTTTTCACCCATCAGACTGCCAATCTTGAAAATATCTGCAGCGGGGACACCCATGGTAAAAGCTAAGGGAGAAAATATCCACCCGAGGATTTGTTGCAGACTCAATCCAACCAGGCTGAGGAAATAGTTCACCCCGGCAACCATAGCAACGATGGCGATCAGCATGGCTGCAACATTTGCTGCCAGTCGCATACCATCAGTAGCTCCTCGAGAAACGGCTTCCATTACATTGTCATCCATTTTTCCAATCTCTGTCTTTAGGTCTCCTTGTGTTGGGGATTCTTCCACCTCAGGATAGACAATTTTTGCAATGACCAGCGCTGCCGGAGCGCTCATAACCGATGCTGCCATGAGGTGCCCTGCTATGTTTGGGATATCTGACAACCATTTAACATAGATAGCCATGACGCCTCCCGCTATAGTGGCAAATCCACCTGTCATTATAGCGGTGAGTTCGCTTTTTGTCATGGTGTTAAGAAAAGGTCTTACGACTAAAGGGGCTTCTGTTTGACCGACAAAAATATTTGAGGAACAGGATAACGTCTCTGACCCGCTTGTTCCCATAGTCTTCTGCATCCCTTTCGCTATCCCCTTCACCAGTAATTGCATAATACCAAAATAGTAAAGAATTGCCATAAGCGCCGAAAAAAAGATGATGGTAGGCAACACCTGAAAAGCGAAAAAGAAACCTAATGAATTTTCAGATTGGGGTCCCAGAGCAAGATTGTTAAATACAAATTTTGCTCCTTCATCAGAGAACTGTAGAAGCTTTTTTATGGCACGGTCAAAAAACAGAAAAAGAGGTTTTCCTATGGGTGTTGCCAGAATAAAAATGGCAAAAAACCACTGTAAGCCAAGACCCCAATATACAATTCTAAGGTTAATTTCTTTCCGGTTGTTGGACATAAGGTACGCTATCCCAAGAATCGCAAATATGCCTAAAAACCCTGTGAGTCTTTCCATTATTCTTCTCCGTCAGCTGACGGGTGCTGTGTACAAACCTTCGTAACAATTCCGACAACGGGCTTCGTAAATATCGCTTTCTCCAATAATGACCTGATCTGTATCCTGGGTGAGGCGCTGCGTGTAATTTGCCGGGTTCCCACAAACCATACAAATAGCCAAAGTTTTGGTAATGTATTCTGCTTCTGCCAATAATGCGGGGATAGGACCAAAAGGATGTCCCATGAAATCCTTATCCAATCCGGCGACGATGACCCGTTTTTTTCGGGCTGCTAATTGTTTACAGACATCCACGAGCGAGTTATCAAAAAATTGAGCTTCATCAATGCCAACGACTTCCGAAAATTCAGCCAGTTTGGGAATTTGTCCGGCGTTCTCTACTAATTGTGATCCCAATTTCATTTTATTATGGGAAACGATATGATTTTCACTATATCGGGAATCAATACTGGGTTTGAAGATTCCTACTTCCTGCTTTGCGATTTGCGCTCGCCTGAGCCGCCGAATGAGTTCTTCTGTTTTACCACTGAACATACTTCCACAAATCACTTCTATCCAACCTGATTCTTTTGGACTGAGTGTAGGCATTTGTTCAGAATTTTAGTTGTTCAACAATGAACGGATTTTTGTTTGAATGAGATCGATTGCCACCTGATTATCGCCACCTTCCGGGATAATAATATCTGCAAATTTTTTGGTTGTTTCCACAAATTGTTCATGCATGGGACGAACAATATCCAGGTACTGCCTTACTACATCCTCAAATGTTCGACCCCGTTCTCGAATGTCTCGGGTTAAACGTCGAATGATTCGAATATCCGGATCTGTTGCAACATAAATTTTAATGTTCATCATTTCCCGCAATATTTTATCGGTAAATACCATAATCCCTTCCAGAACGATGGCGTGATGGGATTTTATTTCCCGGGTATCGGGAAGACGAGTGTGTGTTGAAAAATCATAAATGGGTACCGAAATCGTTTCTCCTTTCAATAGACTCTTGAGATGAGACCGAAGAAGGTCGAAGTCTATAGCATCGGGGTGGTCAAAATTCGTTTTTAATCGTTCATTGAAAGGAAGATGGGAGAGGTCGTGGTAATATGAATCCTGTTCGATTATAGTAACTTCTCCTTCCCCAAATTTTCGCAGAATATTTTTTGCCACAGAAGATTTTCCTGATCCGGATCCCCCGCCAATTCCGATTAGAATATTGGCATTCATTCAGTTAAACTTTGATTGTCGAAGGGGTGTGGGAGAAGATCGCTGCTGTTCATTATTACCTGTTTTCCATTCTCATCGATTAGGGTAATCGGAATATCGCCACATAGTTCCCAGATGATCTGTCTGCATGCCCCGCAGGGTGCTGCACCATTCCTGGTAGCAATGACTAAAGTTTTGAACTTTTTATATCCTTGTGCTATGGCGGAATGTAATGCCACTCTTTCAGCGCAAGCGGTCAAACCATAACTGCTTGATTCCACATTGCAACCGGATACGATTGTACCATCTTCGGTTTCCACTGCAGCGCCAACCTTGTATTTGGAGTAGGGGGCATGGGCGTTTGATTTAACATGCAAGGCTGCCGTAACAACATCTTTCATCAGTCTCTCTCAATTCGTATCATTTTTATGGCTGTTATAAATCCGATTCCTGCAATAAAGCCTCCAATATGGGCAAACCATGCAATGCCTCCCGTGGTGTCAATACCAATTGTAATTAACCCGTTGGTTAACTGAAAGAGAAACCAAAAACCAAGCACATAAATGGCAGGAATCCGGATAGTGGTGATAAAAACAAACAAGAAGACAAGCGTATGTACCCTTGCTCTCGGAAAGGTAATCATATATGCCCCTAACACTCCGGCAATTGCACCGCTGGCGCCAATCACAGGTATGGTTGATCCCGGATCAATTACGGTTTGAAGTATTCCCGCAGCGAGACCACTTGCTAAATAAAAAATAATGAACTTAACATGACCCAAAACGCTTTCAATATTATCCGCAAATATCCATAGATAAAGCATGTTTCCGCCGAGGTGCATCAATCCACCATGAAGAAACATGGATGTGAAGAGTGTCATCACATAGTAAGTAAAATTTTCAGAAACTTTTTGTGGAATGATAGCAAGTGAATTAGTAAACGCAGGAGTCGATATATTTTGGAAGAGAAAAATTACAACATTCATACCCACCAGTGCATAAGTCACGTAGGGTATAAGTACACGGGGGCTGTCGTCTTTATATGGGATAATCACGGTTTTTAATTTACGGAAAAGTGTACTTCTTTTCTGGTAAAGTTTCCTACCCGGTCAGTCGCTTCAATTACAAGTGAATGTTCACCTTTTTCAAGAGGAGTATCGAGAATATAGCGAACAATTTTTTTAATTGGTTGATATTCGAAAATAAGGTTTTTTCCATCTAAGATCATAGAAATTGATTCCTCGTTATTTATCCCGGCAAGCTCATCAAATATTTTTGCGGATAAAGTTTTGACATCTTGGAATTGGTAATATCCACCATGCCCAGGGAATACATTTTTGATGATCGGTTCGTTCGTATCCTCGATAACAGCGATAGCCTCCAGACTGTAAACGGTAGTAAAGAACATCCTTCTTTTTTCTGAAAATCTGGAGGGGAGATAGGTCCAACCTTCTTTTTGATCATAATAAAATATACCCATGTTTTTGGGGTTTCTTTCCATAGTTGGTAGTATAATGGCAATTCGAGCCGAGTCCTGGAGTGGTCTGTCAAAGGGTTGAAGTTGATATGTTTTGCCGATGAATGTACCCCCTGATACGGGAACCGGAATTTTCACATTTTCGATCCAGAATGCGGTTTTTTCGTAAAATGTGGTAGGGAGCGCCTGGAGTGAGCAGTTTCCATCCGGCGATACAACGGCGGTTATCATTTTATTTGAGGAAATAGCCGGTTTCATCCGAATCCGAGTTTCTCTGACCGGTGAACCCTCGATGATAATGATTACCTCATCAGTTCCTTCAAATTGGTCTGGTATTAAAGGGTCGGATAAAAAGGCGGTGGGACTGATTCTAAATAGATTTAAACTCAAGTCCTTGGCTTTACCTCGAAGTGTAATCTGTGGTTGTTGTGAAATATAGCTGCTTGTCTCAACTTGGAATAAAATTGTATTTTGCAGGTGTGATATACTCAATTCTATATCTACCGTCATATAATCAGCGGGTGTAATATTTATTGGTAGATGATATGGAATGCTAACAGCGCCTAACTTGTTAATCCCAATGAATTGTAGAATACGATGGTTTACTTCCTGTGTTGGAAGATTTACGATCAGGTTACGTTGATCAGAGTGAGTCGTTGTTGCTTCGACTTTTTGTTCGGCATATCCTTTTGATTTAAAACTGTAACAGACGAAATCCGTAATAGGAAAAGGACTCCCTTTTGGCTTTAGACTGATGGCGACAGTAGAGTCACTCCAATTCAAAATGGTAGCAGTGATGGAGATGGGGGGTGCAGAAAAAAGAGTCCCTTTAATTTTTACCACATTTTTTGCATGGTCAAATAACCGGATAGTGACTTTATGGTAACCGGGAGTTAGCTGTAATTGTCCATAAGAGGGTTGGTTGATAAAATCGAGCACTCTATTGGCATCTGTTGAAAACAGTCTGTGGAATTCACCTTCATTTAATCGAATTAATGAATTATCTCGCTCTACTTCAATAAGATGGGTCTGTTCAAAAGAGAAACGGTCAAATTCAATCCGGTATTGTTCGACCTCATCTATGGAAAGTACAGCGCCGAATATATTATACTTATTGGGCATATCGGATATCTTGTCTGTTGCAGCGATCTCAAGACCTATTTTCCCAAAAACGTGAATGGTATCCGGGAGTTCATATTCATCTGTTTTGGTTCGCCGCAACGGGAAAATTTGAGGCAAATTACTGCCATTAATGACAGCATCCCGGCTGAGAGGCACAATCGCTATAGATTCAGGGACAGGTAACCGCTTATCGTAAATAGTGATACCATGTGAAAGGGGATTTAGAGGCCGGTTGGTGGCATCTCGAAGTTCGAAATGAAGGTGAGGGGCAAATGCCCCGCCGGTTTCTCCGGTGTACCCAATCAGATCTCCTTTCTGGACTGGTAATTCGTTTTTACTAAAATATTTTTCTATTGAGTATGTGTTCTGTCTATTCTGTTCCAGTTTCACGATAGCGTTGAGAATGGGTATGTATGCATCGAGATGGGCATAGACTGCGGTGTTTCCGTCGTTAAGTTTAAGATACAGGACTTTGCCGTAACCGCCGGAAGATACCTTGATTCGTGAGATATAGCCATCGCTTACCGCAAGGATTTCGTGTCCGGTGGTTCCTTTTGTTTTGATGTCTATGCCAGCGTGGAACCGCCGGGGGCGGTATTCACCAAAGTTGGAAGAAAGGGATTTATCTAATTTTAAGGGCCACTGGTAGTCCTGAGCCAGTCCAAAGGAAACCATGTGAATGGATAGTATAAGAAGTGAGAAGATTTTCTTCACGGTATAAGATTGATATGACGGAGAAATTTAGAAACAGAATGGTGATCATTCAATGCTTTTTCAAAAGAAAATAAACTAAAATTACAAAGGCGCCAAGTTTGACGCCTTTGTGAGATTAAATTGGATAAGGATTTATTTCATTTACGATCCATTTAATTCTTCCAGTTTTTCTTTCAGTTCCTCCATTTCTTCTCTGAGTTCTTCTATTTCTTTTTTTAAGTCGTGGCGATCAAACATAAATCCTCGTTCAAATCTTTTCATATGGGGCAAATCAAATTTCTCTTTTGTATCAAACCATGTGAAAAAATCATCGGATTCTCGGGTGCTGAGTGTAGCGGTTATGGTTTTCTTTCTTCCGTTACGAGTGATGTAAATTTTGATTTCCTCTCCGGATTCTCTTCCTCGGATGTAACGTGACAAGTCGTTTGTACTTTCTATGGATTCATCATTTACTTTATAAATGACATCCCCGGCTTTGAGCCTTGCTTTTTCTGCCGGACTATCTTCTTCCACTCCCGACACCAAAATACCCCCATGATTTTTAACCTTAAAATACGCTTTTAATTGATCAGTGAGCGTTTGTATGTGAACACCGAGCCATGTTTGATCATGGGTTTTGTGGGGGCTGAAACCGTGACGAAAAATAAAGTCCTTACCTCTTTTCGCTTTTGAACATGAGTACGCTCTTTTATCGTGCGAATATGTATGTACTTCATGTTCATCATCCGTTAAAATTGCTCTAACAACTACTTTAGATGTTTTTATAATTTCATCAGCAGCGTTATCCGAAAAGGGTATTTTAATAACTTGTTCGTTACCATCCCGCGTGATGACCACAGTAATTAAGCCGTCTTCAATTTTTGCATCGACGTCTACTTCTATATCTTGTTGATCAGTGGAGTGTGTTTTGATTGTAAATACCGTGATATCTTCGGTTACTTCTTCATGTTGGGTATAGGTTGGGGACAATAGTATAAAAGATAAAAGAACTATGAACATTGGTTTCATTACGATTCCTCCTGTTTTTTCGTAGAAACGAGGGTGGTAACCAAAAGTTCCTGGTAACCTATCTCACATGTCATTTAGTTGTGAAAATAGTTCTATGGCAGGTTTCATAATATTTCTAAATTGTGTCATTATACTTTGCTAATCTTCATTCCAAATACTATAGGAGGGCAATCGATGAAGAAAATTATAGTACTATCATTGTTTGTATTAATTAATGGATTAATCAATCCGGTATTTTCTCTTGGTGGGATCGGTTTGTATGGATTAAGTGATGCTATCACCGTTGGCGCTGGGACGGATGGCACATTCCCTGTACAGTTAAAACGCGATGGATTTGACGGTGCTATTGGCGGGGGATTATTCCTCTATGTGGATGCCATTCCGTTTATTGATTTGGAAGCAAATGTTGAAATGGCTTTTAACGAATATTCATTCCAATTTAAAAATGTGCTTTCTGATCTACCGCCTGTTGATTTTGGTTGGGCTCGGATTTCTACTTATTTAACAGTTAGAAGAAAACTGTTTGGCTTATCCATCCCAGTGTTAGGTGGTATTAAATTTCATGCGGGTGGGGGATACAACATGCACTCGTCTACACCATTAGCTGATTTAGATATGGTAAAAACGCTGTTGGGTGGTGATTTAACCACCTCGTTTGAGGATAGTGACCTTGAGAGTGAACTGATTGACTTCCTTAAGGATAATAAGATAGATGCTAATGGATTCCATTTTCAAGTGGGAACTCAATTTAAACTTCTAGCCTTGAATTTGTTTTTGAATTATCGAGTTACGATGGCAGAAGATGTAGTTCCGGGTGAAAAGTCTTTTTCATCGTTGTGGTTGGGTCTTGCCTTTGGCATATAGGTCAGAAGCCATAGTTTGATAGAAAAAGGGTGGAGTTTTCTTCACCCTTTTTTGTATATAGAATTATTTATTAAAAGGGACGATCGATTGGCTTTTCCACTTTTTCAGGTCTTCTGAAAAAAAGTGGTGACCGCTGCTTGTCACAGCGATGTAGAATTGTTTGGTTCCATCAGCGCCAGGCAGGCTAGTTAGAGAAATAAAGTCGGTTCTATCGTCTATTCTTACAGAGAAATTAAATACACTTCCTATGGTTACTGGGTTTCTGTTCTGCATCAAGTACACATTCCCGTAATTAGTTAATACAGCAAATCCCATGATAGGGGGCGCTATCCCGAAGGAATAGGAGACAGAAGAAACTATAGTTTCCGATATCATCTCCGTTTTTTTTAACTCATCTAACGCAGCCCTTAATTCATTCAGCAGTTCAGGAGGAATCGATTCGCCTGGGGGTCCTTTAGGTCCGGGAGATCCCGGTGGACCCTGTTCTCCGGGAGACCCGGCTTCACCTGGTGGACCTTGTTCTCCGGAAGTACCCATCTCACCCGTTTGACCTATTTTCCCCCTGC
>JADFPG010000186.1 GCA_022562455.1 Fidelibacterota bacterium
CTGCGAACATTTATTGGATTACTGATGAATTATTCAGGATAGATAAATATTCCATCTTTTCTCATAATAATCCGTTTTATACGTCAATATTAATATTCCTGTTTTATTCAGTCATATTCAGTTAAAAATAACACCCATATTGAAACGACTTTAATTCACCAATCCCATAAAGTCAAATAAAAAATCATGAATAATTCAGATTAAACAATAACTTTAAGAAATCTTCGCTTCCCCACTTTTAACACAACTTCCTGGTCTATCAACAATACAAAATTAATATCGGTAATCTTTTCTCCGTTAATTTTTACTGCTCCCTGTTCAATGAGTCTTCGTGCTTCCCTTTTTGAGGTTACCAAACCGGAGTCCACCATCAAATTTAGTATTTGAACAGGATTTGAAGACGGTTTGTAGGTGTCGATTTCATCCGGTAATCCTTTATGGATAAACAGTTGGTCAAAATGCTTCTCAGCTTCTATGGCAGCTTCTTTAGTGTGATATAATGAAACAATCGCTCTTGCTAATTTCCGTTTTAAATCTCTCGGATTTCCGGATTTATCCGACAACTGCATTTTTATCTTTTCCAACTCCTTTTGATTAATATCAGTCACGCATTCAAAATAAGGTGCAATTAAATGGTCGGGTACAGACATTGTTTTTCCATACATATCATTGGGATTTTCTGTAATGCCGATATAGTTATCATACGATTTTGACATTTTTTTCACACCATCCGTCCCTTCCAACAGCGGCGTGGTAATCACCAATTGAGGATTTTGACCATAATCCCGTTGTAGATCCCTACCTACCAGCAAGTTGAATTTTTGATCAGTCCCCCCCAGTTCAACATCCGCCTTTAATTGAACGGAATCCATCGCCTGTGCCAACGGATAGAGAAATTCATGGATTGAAATAGGCGTATTATTTTTATACCTCTTTTCAAAATCATCCCGTTCAAGCATTCGTGCCACTGTGTAATGGCTGGCAAGTTTTATTACCTCCTGGAAACTCATTACACTTAGCCATTCTGAATTATAGACAATTCTCAACGTTTTAATATTCAAGATAGCTGATGCCTGATCAACATAGGTTTTCCCGTTTCCTCGAACTTCCTCGATGGTGAGTTGAGGACGGGTTTTATTTCTACCGGAAGGGTCGCCAATCATGGCAGTAAAATCCCCGATTACAAGAACAGCCTGGTGTCCAAGATCCTGAAAGTGCCTCAATTTTCGAAGCACAACTGCATGTCCAATATGCAAATCCGGACGGCTGGGATCGCATCCGAGTTTAACGATTAAAGGTTTACCGGATGAAATCGACTTTTCGAGCCTTATTACAAGATCGTCCTCAGGGATGATTTCATCGACTCCCCGTCGGATGAGATCAATCTGTTCGTTTACAGGTGGGAATTTTGACATCAGATGACTTTCTTCTCCTTTAACTCACGTTCCATTGCTCGTTTTCTATCCTTTTCGATTAAAGATTTTCTCTTATCATAAGTATGTTTGCCTTTTGCCAATGCTATTTCAACTTTAGCCCATCCTCCTTTAAAATAAACCGAGAGAGGTACGATTGTATTTCCCTTATTTGACACGGAGCGGTTAAGTTTTCGAATTTCCTGGCGATTCAGCAACAGTTTCCGCTCTCGATATGATTCGTGTCCACTGTAACCTGTATGAGAATAGGGACCGATATGCATTCCGATGAGAAAAACTTCTCCCTCTCGAATAACCGCATAAGAGTCTTTTAAATTGGCTCTCCCCTCCCTCAAGCTTTTAACTTCACTCCCAACTAAGTTCAATCCCGCCTCAAATCTTTCTAAAATATGATATTCGTGGAAGGCTTTTCTATTGGTTGTAACAACTTTCGTTTCATCTTTCATTTGCGAGTTAAAAAATTAGAGTCACCTCATGTGAGTTACAAGTTTAATCCTTGAAAAAAGGTATGGGAAAAACTAACTTCGTGCCGCTTTGAGCCCGGATGGTCCCGATTAGGATCGGGATTCCCACTGGGGAGAGCAGATTAACTTTACTGATACCAATGTTCTTTGAAAACGCTTTGAAAAAGTTTACTGCCCGGATGGCGGAATAGGTAGACGCGCATGGTTCAGGACCATGTCTCCGAAAGGAGGTGCAGGTTCGATTCCTGTTCCGGGCACTTTTGATATGTTTTACGTTTACGTAATTAAAAGCCTGAAAGATAATACACGTTATAAGGGTCATTGTCAAAACCTCCATGTGAGACTGAAGCAACATAACCAAGGAAAAGTGAAATCTACCAAAGGGAGGTTACCTTGGAGATTGGAGTATTGGGAAACATTTGATACACGCGAAGAAGTAATTTCCCGTGAAAAATACCTGAAATCAGGTGTTGGTCGTGAATGGCTTAACTCTATACTATGATTTTATGCAGGTTCCCTGCCTGCCCGCCCTCCGGCGGACGGGCCGGCAGGCAGGGATTCCTGTTCCGGGCACTTTTGATATGTTTTAACTCCAGCTTTGAAGTAACACGCGGTAGAATTTATAACATCTCAGAATATTGATATCCGCAGAACAGGCATTTTTACAGATTTGCGGAAGATTAAATCTAATCTATTGAATTCTATGGATCTCAGTTATTCATGAAATGATTAGTAACCTTTTGAATCGCTTTTACAATATCCATCGTATCCTCTTCGCTGCCCAATAAGCAATTCTGCTTTAACCATATCACTTCTTCATTAGTGATTTTTTCAGTTACAGGCAGAAATAAGTCACTATAATTTCGGTTTTGAAGCCAGGGATACTCTTGCGTATTGGTAATAAATAATTTTTCTCGATAGAGTGGAACATATCCCACATAAACAGGAATTCCTTCCGCATTTAATGCTTGTATAAATTCTTTTCTTAACACCCCATTAAAATATTCTTTATGATAACGAAAAATGTATAAATGGTGAGAAACACGAGTAGTTTCCGGATATGAGTGAATAATCGAAAGTCCTTCAATTTCCTCAATTGCCTTATCTAAAAAAGAGGCGTTTTTATCCCGAATTCTCATATCTATTTCTAAAGTCTCAATCTGAGCTAAGAGTAAAGCTGCCGGAAAAGCTGATAGTCTAAAATTCCCTCCAAGATGTTCATGCTGATACCACTTCCCTCCCTTCACTCGACCCGCATTCTGATATGAGAAACAAATGTTGATAAACTCTTCATCATTAGAGATGATTACCCCCCCTTCTCCTGCTGTCATATTCTTCGAAGATTGAAAACTGAATATTCCCCCAAGACCAAATGCCCCCACTTTTTTCCCGTTCCATTCTGCTCCATGTGCTTGAGCTGCGTCCTCGATCATTTTCAAATTGTGTTCGTTTGCGATTTTTTTTATCTTAAAAATATCTGCTGGATTTCCTGCAATATGAACAGGCATAATCACTTTTGTTTTGTCGGTAATCGCTCCTTCAATTGCTTCAGGGTCTATGTTCAAAGTTTCTACATCTATATCCACAAAAACAGGAATTGCATTTGCCATCAGAACAGCGGACGCTGTAGCGACAAATGTATAGGCGGGAATGATCACCTCATCCCCTGTCTTGACTCCCGCTGCCTTAAGAGCAATCCAAATAGCCGCAGTTCCGGAATTTGTGGAGATTGCATATTTGCTATCGTGAAATTCTGCAAACCCTTTTTCAAATTTTTCCACTACAGAACTACCTATCCCCCACGCTTCGTTTTCCAACGTGTGAATGAGTTGCTCTTTCATACCTTCTGTGGAACGTGGCCAAGACGGGAACGTTTTTGTTCGTACAGGCTTACCGCCTTTGACAGCTAATTGTGGCTCCACGATATTTCTTTTCTACAAACCCAGACTACGTAAAAAAGCTTTGTTGTTTGGTTCGCGTCCTAAGAATTCTTTTACCATATCCAAGGGTTCTACAGTTCCTCCTCGCTCCAGGATTATTTTCCGATAGCGCATTCCTGTTTCACTATCAAAAATGCCGTTTTCCTCAAAGATCGAGAACATATCCTGCGCAAAGACTAAAGACCACATATAACCGTAATATCCTGCTGCGTATCCGTTTAAATGTCCGAATGCAGCATGAAAATGAGTATCATCCTGATGGGGATATAAGGTCACTTCATTTTGGATCTCAATTAAAATATCCGTGGGTGTCTTATCTCCATTGGGATTAAATCCATCATGGAGTGTAAAGTCAAAC
>JADFPG010000187.1 GCA_022562455.1 Fidelibacterota bacterium
TGAAGATGAGTTAAATGCTGAGAAAATACCTAAACCGCCTTCCACATTGGTCAAGGGCTCATTTAAATCTCTGGAATCCTGTTCCCTCGATTCATACAAGTCCACATATTCCTGATTCACTTTGTAGACTGTAATACGGTGCATACCGAGGTGCGTGATGAAAGGCAACCGAATCATGAAGGAATCATCATTAACCGGTGGAAAAACGAAATCCTGGAGCCTCTCACTAAACCACGAATTAAACTCTACAGGATTGTCATCTATGTTCTCAAACGTAACATAATACCAGGAATCATCATCATTCTCCCACGAGATTTCGATAGGTTGCGCATTATTCCTCCATTCCCTTAACCCTTGGGGATTACTGAAATCCGGTACTTCCATCGTATTAGATGTAATAGTAAAGTTTAGAGGCATTTCAGGCACCACTGTTTTTGCGCTAATGAAGTGATCAGCCTGTTCGATATCAAGAGTGAATTCATCACCCGTTTCGATCGTCATGTCTTCTCCCGGATAGTGATAGTATCCACTATCGCCCGGTGATGAGACACACTCGTAACGCACCCCGTCTTTCAGCAAGGTAACTATTGCATCGTTAATGGGCGGAGCGTAGGCTGTGTTGTCATCAAGAGGGATCGTTGAATTCAATTTAATGTTTGTGGCCGCCTCTCCTGCATACAGGTAAGCCCACACAACAATGAGATTCTCGTCCGAGATCAGCGGATTTACTTCTGTGCAACTTGTCCACAGAATCATCCCTGCAAATGTAAAAGTAATGGCTAATTTTCTATTCATCTCTCTGCTCCTACTTTAAATTGGCTTTAATAAACAATGTCGGCGTGAATCCAAGCATTTTGATATCGGACACAATGATAGGCACAACATCCAAATCGTAGTCACGATAGGACACATTGCTATGGTTTAAAACGTTATATATCGAGAATCCTATGTCCCAACTGAAATCACTGTATTGAAGAAAAGTACGCAATACACTGAAATCCAATCTTTGGTAATCAGGCAACCGATAGGCATTCTTTTCCCCGACATGGATATAGCTCAGAGATTCACCATCAAGCATTTCTAGAAAATACTGACTCTCGGGTGCTGTGTACGGATTCCCGGTGCTATACACAAAGGTCGAGGAAAGGCTCCAAGGACCCCACTTATAAGTACCGACGGCTTTGAATTCATGACGCCGATCGTGATTCGCAGGGAAGAGTTGCCCATCATTTAGATTGGGAAAAGTATGTTCTACCTGCGACAATGTATAGTTTACCCAGCCCGTGAGAGAGCCGAATTTCTTTTGAGCCAGGAATTCGACCCCTTTTGCAATCCCGCTTCCTAAGAAGAAATAGTTCATATAATCAGCCCTATCTTGAAATCGACGTGAAAACTCTAATAAATTCTCCAAGGACTTGTAATAACCTTCAACTTCAAATAGGTAGGTGGGATAGTCATAGGAAAGACCGAGAATGAAATGCTGAGAGAATCCTGGGAGAAGGTTATTATCGGAAGAAAGCCAGAAGTCTTTACTTCCCTGTAGCACATTTTCGTTCGTTATATTGTTAATGAACTGATAATAATGACCCCACGCTCCTTTCAGTCTTAGGTTTTTGGAAAAATTGACACCAAAAGACAGTCTCGGTGCATTATAGATTTTTCCGGTTTGATCATAATATGTACTCCGCAAACCAAAAGTTAGATCAAAGAGGGAACTGGGTTTCCACTGATCTTGAACATAAACAGCAGTCGAAAGTGATTTGGAATAAATATCCAGGATACTGATTGTATCCAGAATCGTTGCTGTGTAGTCTGTGCCGATGTTAGAAATGGAAGTCCCAAATTCTAATTTGTGGTTATCATTGAATTGCCACTGATTGTCGAGACGAAATGTTTGGTCATTAACGGTGTTAAACTCATCTTGTGCAAAGCCGCCTAAACCTCTGACTGCCCCTGTACTGGTATCCACTCCAGCTACATTAGCTCCACCCACACTTAATTCTCTCTCATAGTTACTCGTATAGCTTGAACTGGAGATCAACAGATTTGTAAACCCTCTGGAACTCCATTGATGGCCCCATTTGAAGCTTGCCCCAAGATTACCCCAATCTGTCACATTTTCATCATTCCTCGTCTGGAATTCACTCCCATTACTGGTTGTGAATCCCCGTCCTTCCAGATTCAGTTCGCGCGATTTATCCAAATAATCCCTTCCGCTATAGAAGCTCAAACTGAGAAAATCACGACTTGTGGGATTTAGGGACAGTTTACTGTTCAAGTCATAAAAGAAAAAACTTGGGATGATTTCCTGTTGAAAAGCGCCGCCACGCATGCCGCCGCCTTGCCCCGGCATGGTTGTGCCCGTCGTAGATTCCTCTCCAGTTACAAATTCATACATGCTGTTATATAGAGGGCTCTGCAATATATCAGTGAATGACCGCCTGGCGGAAATCAGCCAGCTACCTCTGTCATTCCATAATGGCGTTTCATAGGAGAAGTTGGCTGAAAGAAGGTTTGCACCGAAACTCATCTGTCGAATATCACCGCCTCTTTTTCCCGTTAATTCAACCACACTTGAAAGACGACCGCCGTACTTTGCGGGAAAGCCCCCCTTGTAAACTTGAACATCTTTTATGGCATCCGCATTAAATACGCTGAACATTCCAAAAAAATGATCCACATGATACACTATCATTCCATCTAGAATGACCATATTTTGGTCAGGGGTACCGCCTCGCACATAAAGACCAGTTTTCCCATCACCCACCCCACTTATACCAGGTAATAACTGCAAAGAACGAAAGATGTCCACTTCACCCAGTGATGGCAGGAACTGGAGCTGCCTAGGAGATAAGGTCATCTGGCTAACATTATCCGAGCTCTTGAATATGTCATAGGCTTCACCCACAACATCCACTTGATCCATACCGATTAATTTGGGATTGATCTCTATGACGAGACTTTGTTCACTTGATGGGTCATTGATGACCTCAATCACTTGAGTTTCATATCCGATGTAGGATACTTGCAGAGAACACACCCCTACCGGAGCATTGACAATCACAAAGTAGCCGTCTGTATTTGAGGATGTTCCCCTGTCTGTTCCTATCAACCAAATGTTGGCGTAAGGGAGGGTCTCTCGTGTCGTTTTATCCTTAACGTATCCCTGAATATCATTTGTTTCTGAAGGAGGGTCTCCCTGTGGGGTCAGCACAGCCATCGATAATAATATTTTTAAAATAAAATGTTGGAATTTGGAGTACATTGTTCTTTTCCTTAAGTTTGAATATTAAGATTCCGGGTTATTAGCCAATGTCACTTTGACCCAATATTTTAATGATTCAGGCATTTGTCTCCCATCACTACTACCTCCACGGCCACCGCCCATACCACCTCCACGGCCACCGCCCATACCACCTCCACGCACCGCCCATACCACCTCCACGACTACCGCCCATACCACCTCCACGACTACCCTTTCCGCCCATAGAATCTCTATCTAATTCCGGTGTAGTAAATCCAACTCCGATTGTTGCACCCGGTTTAACATCGATGGCATATAAATTTTCAGCAAAACTTTGTAATGGAACTTTCATTTCATACGTAAACACGCCTTCTTCAAACGTAGCGATAACGTCAATTCCAGCAGAATTATTAAGACCAAATCTGGCAATCTGATTTTTTCCCGGACCAATAACTTCAACTTCATTTTGACTTGATAATGCGTCCTGAATGAACAAATCAAAATCCTGTGTAACCTGTTCTCGACCCTGCATCATCCTTCGAAGTCCACCCATACCGCCACCGAAGGGATACCGGATACCAAAACGCTGGCTCTTTCTGCCCTTTGGGTCAATCCATACGGTAAACCCTCGGGTAAGTACCTGCATGATTAAGTTTCGATCCATGGTAGTCAGAGTTAGATACAGGTTGCTTTCATCATTCACAAACCCAATTCCAATGGTTCTGTTTTTCGGTACAACCAGATTTTCCTTCCACTCATTGAGTTTACCGTCAACAGTTATTTCCTGTTCAATCCACTTGCTTTCTAATTTTATCTGATTGCAGCCAAGCAGAGTAATACTGATAATTCCTGTTAAAATGATAATTTGTTTTTTCATAATTACCTACCTTTCGACTAATGAAATCTATTCTATCTCAA
>JADFPG010000064.1 GCA_022562455.1 Fidelibacterota bacterium
TTCTTCCCTTCTTGTTTGTTAATCAGTTCTCACCCAACTCCTCCAACCATGCAGGCGGAATATCCCCGTTTGGTAAATAAAACAATTGCATATGTCCACAATTATCACATGCATAGATTTTTATTCTCTTGCTACCTGTGGGCAAAAAACCCATGTTTTGTGTGGCTCCTTGATTTCCATCACTTTTCATCTTATAAATCCCTTTGCCACATGTAAAACACTTTCTCTCAATATTTTCGCTGATAGGTTGGACGTGACTTTCAAGATTTTCAATTAGAGTATCTATATTATCCAAGAATTGGGCTGAATCATCTAAGCAATCTTCTTCAGATTCAACTACGCAAGAAGCGAGTAGATTATTTACAAAGGTCATCTGAATATTATCAGGAAATATTTTCGTCAGATCATTGCTCTCTGTATTCCAATACTCTCGCTGCAATACAGGTATACCCGAGATCATTGACCATAAAAGTTTACCTAATGAATAAATATCGAATTTGGGATTTATGTCATCAATCCTAATTCCAGATGCCCAACCGGGCATTGAATCTCTACTTCCTACATTCTCGAAGGTATTGGAGAGACGGGTTCGATCATCATCATCAAAGAATACTAACCCAAAATCGCCCAGAATTAGCGACCAATCTTTTTCAATAAAGATGTTCCTTGGATTGATATCCCGATGCACAAAACCAGCTTCATGGATTTTAACAACACCCTCCACCATCGGGCGAAATGCCTTAAGAGCTGCGAGAATATTTCCCTTATACAGACTCAGGTTTTGACTCAACGCACCATTCGGATAAAATCTTGCTACGAACCACTTTGAATCTGGGTCATAGTCCAGAATTTGAATTAGATTAGGATGTGATATTTCGCTCATATCTTTTATTTGTTTTATTTACGTTTTTTTTATGTCTAGATTTTTTCCTTTTTCGAGGGCCTTGCACAGTGACGTAAGTTGATGTCATTTTGGAAAGCCAGATATTGGGAGGGAGTTTGTTTTCTAAATCGATAAGAATGTTTAACCAAAGAGATCGAGCGGACACCATTTTATCCGTTTCACGGATCTTGGATAAATCGATGTTAATTTCACTTTTGGATATTCAGCGAAAAGAACTGCCATGCGCGGTTAACTCTTCCGTTACACCTAAAACGATACACTGCCAGATTCTACATTCATTCCCTTCTTTGTGTAACGTCGTCCCTCTGTGAATTCATTCCGAAGGTTCGGGACCCCCTGTAAAAGGCGGATAGCACTCTTTAGGGTGCTTTTTTTGCCTGCCCCATCAGGGAGTGAAACGACCGTATTGGGGACTGAGCGTTCCTGCCTGCGTGACATAGGCAGGCAGGGATCAATTCAGATAAATTTACGAAAGTGAATAAAATGATATTGTTGAAGTGAACCTCCGTCACAGATCGCTACCAGCGTCTGTGACGGTTTCTTTATTCCTGTCGCTGAACCCCGAAACTACGGGGTCAGTGATAGTCCTTGGGATTTGAAAACCGAAACACACCAGTCGGCGACCCTGAAAAGAGGGATCACCGATGGGAGCTCCGTTTCTTTGAGATTAAACCGTCAGTGACCCAGGGAGGGAATCACTGACGGAGATAGTAAGAAAAAATGCAATATTTAAAAGATCATTACTACCACGTTTTTAACCGAGGCAACAATAAACAACGGATTTTTATGAAAGACGAAAACTATCTTTATCTTCTTGACCTTTTCCAAAAGAATAAACAACGATATTCAATCACCATTATTGCTTATTGTCTTATGCCGAATCATTACCATTTACTCCTTTACCAGGATAATGATAAGTCAATATCTCGGTTTTTAAAATCAACTTTTCAATCGTATGCGCAGGCGTTCAATAAAAAATATGACAGAACCGGTAAACTATTCGAAGGAAATCCACAGGGGAAATTAATAGATGATGAAAGCTATTTGACTCATTTATGCAGATACATCCACCTTAATCCAGTAGATGCTGGAATAGTTGATGATAATGAACTATGGCCATATTCAAACTATTTTGAATTTATTGACAAACGAAATGGAACCCTGTATGAACCTGAATTTATTAAGGAATATTTTAGTGATGTAGGGTACCAACAATTTGTACTGGATTATATACATGAAAAGCAGAAATATAGAGAGATCGGTAAGTATCTTTTTGAAGAATAAGATAAACCACCCCGCACCCCGTCACAGATCGCTTCCGGCGTCTGTGACGATTTTTTGGCAAGTAGACCACTAACAGCATCTGCGTCGGTTTAGTAAAAAAGAGACCATCGGCGACCCTGAAAAGAGGGATCACCGATGGAGACAACAGACCGTCAGCTGACGGATGGCATCTTTATTTAACGAAGGTCTACTGTTTATAGGATGATATTTTAATTATCCGGTTATAGTAAATTCACTGTAAACTTGGCTTTGGTAATGGGATTTGATGATCAAGCTGTCCCGATAGGAACTCCTCTGAGGAAGCTTGTTCTACATGGAGACAAGAAATATGGTTAGGTAATTTCTTTTTCTCCTTTACCCGTATTAATCTGTAAATTTACTCAGAGTATGAAAAGCTTATCCAAAATTCTTGAGAAGTGGGAGCCAGTCATTGGACTGGAAGTCCACGCACAGCTTTCCACGGACACGAAGATGTTCTGCGGGTGCAGGAATATGTATGGTGATCCCCCGAATACGCATACTTGTCCCGTCTGTTTAGGGTTGCCAGGCGCTCTTCCAGTGGCGAACGAAAAAGCCATTGAATACACTTTAAAACTTGGGTTAGCCCTGGGATGTAAAATTTCGCTGAAATCCCACTTTGCCCGCAAAAACTATTTTTATCCCGATCTCCCCAAAGGATATCAGATATCCCAATACAATGAACCCCTTTGCCTGGGAGGCAGTGTGACTATTCGCCAGAATGGAGAATTGAAGGAAATTCCACTTATTCGAATCCACCTCGAGGAAGATGCAGGCAAGTCTATTCATAGTGCGGATGAGAAAGGAACCAAAATTGATTTCAACCGATGTGGAGTACCGCTTGTGGAGATTGTGAGCGCTCCGGAAATCCGATCTCCAAAGGAAGCAAGGGAATACCTCATCCGTTTAAAACAGATATTGCAATACCTTGGTATTTGTAACTGTCATATGGAGCAGGGGAATCTTCGTTGCGATGCCAATATTTCCCTTCGACGTAAGGGGGAGAAGCCATTCGGTATAAGGACGGAAATGAAAAATATGAACTCCTTCCGTGGAGTGGAACGAGCATTATTCTTTGAAATCAACCGACAAGCAGGACTCCTGGAGTCAGGTAAAGAGGTGGTACAAGAGACCCGTCTTTGGAATGAGTCGGAGCAAAAAGCAGAAGTCATGCGGGGTAAAGAGGATGCTCCTGATTACCGGTATTTTCCCGAGCCGGATTTGGTGCCTATGGTTATTACCGAAAAGCAACTTGCGTCTATCCGAAGTGATCTGGTGGAATTGCCACATGAAAAGGAAGATCGAATGTTATCCGATTATGGGATTCGTCTAAATGACGCCATCATTCTTGCTTCAGATGTTCATTTGGTAGATTATTTCGAGCAGATTGTGGAGTTGGGAGTAGATCCCCAAGAAGCAGTCAAGTGGATGTTAGGGGTAATGCTGAGAGTTTTAAAGGATGAAATCTACATTATTGAATCATTTCCTATTAAACCCAACCGGTTAGCCACTTTGCTCAAAGCTGTGGGAAATGGGATTGTAAATATTAATACCGCCAAATCGGTATTTCAAAAAATGCTGACCAGTGATAAAACTGCAACTCAGATAATAAAGGAGGAGGGATTGATGCAAGTGTCCGATTCTGAAAAACTGAGAACAATTATAGAAGGTATTCTTCTACACCATCCAGATGAAGTCAGTCGTTATCGGGATGGGAAAAAGGGATTGTTCGGTTTTTTTATGGGTCAGATAATGAGAAAGACACGAGGTCAATCTACTCCTAAGATTGTAAAAGAAATACTTACAGAAATATTGGATGGGAACAAAACTTGAAAGGGAGGAGTATTTGCCGTTAAATATGTGATCCTGAGATCTCTACAAGTAGCAAGCCTACTTGTGGTCTTATCCGGACTTTACTGGGGGATTCGAGAGAGTAATTTAATATTGGAGGTTCAAGCATTGGCAGTAGGAGCAGTACTTTTCTTTGCTGCACAATGGGGTCTCCAAAAATGGGTGAAATAATGTATATTCAAAGCGAAAAAAAAATAGAAAGGAGAGATTATGACTGCATTATGGGATGATCTGAAAAAAAATCTAAAAGAGTGGGGTACTTCTGCAGCTGAAAAAGCGGAGGAACTGGGCAAAGTAGCCGCAACAAAAACGGAGGAAATCACAAAAATCGGGAAGGTAAAATTGGAGATTCACCAGTTGAACAGAGACCTGGACAAGAATTATTCCAACTTGGGTAAATATGTTTTCGAAACAACAGAAAACGAAAATGTAACCAATTTTGCGGGTAATGAACAGTTTTTCTCCTACATAAAAAAAGTCCAGGATCTGCATAAGCAGATAAAAATGAGAGAGGATAAGGTTAAGAAAATTAAAACCGAATATAGAGCAGAAAAAAGTACACCCTCTGATACAGGTACAAAAGAAGAGGGAGGAAAATCTTCTGAAAATGAATCAGGAAAAGAATAAATAAGCAAGCAGACTTTATTAACCTGATCTATTCATCAGCTTTGATAATAACACCAAATGTTTATCCCGAATTTCCGGATAAATGGTGAGACACTGAGTGTTTGGTTTACCTGATTACATCGAATTTCCATCCTGATCTTGTAATGACAGGTAGATGGGAATCCAGACATGCTCATGAATTAAAGTAAAGTGGAATAGTTTTGCCCAAAAAAAAATCAGAAGGATCTTCAACACCCTCTTTAGGAATATACTTCGAAGAAATTAGTGACACAAAACTTCTGACACCTGAAGAGGAAATTGAACTGACATCCCGGGTGAGGAAGGGCGACTCAGAAGCGTTAAATAAACTAATCAACGCCAATCTCCGGTTTGTTGTTTCTGTCGCGAAGAAATTATCTATTCCTGGAATTCCTTTAGAAGATCTGATCAACGAAGGTAACATTGGTCTAATTAAGGCGGCTCATCGATTTGATGAAACAAGGGGATTTAAATTTATTTCCTATGCCGTCTGGTGGATAAGGCAATCCATTTTTCAATTTATTATTGATCAGGGGAAAATTATCCGTTTGCCTGCTAATGTATCTGGCATCTTATCCAGAATGAAAAAACGATCGATTGAGTTAGAACAAACTTTCGAGCGTGAACCTACTTTAGAAGAATTAGCAGATGTTATGGACATGACAGAAGATGAAGCAAAAAATCTTCTTAAATTTAATGTGAAAAGCGTTTCCGTAGACCAGCCTTTAGATGGCAATGAAACAACAACTTTACGAGACCTGTTGACAGGAGAAGATAGACGACCGGAAGCCAAAATGATGAAAGAATCTCTCCGTTCAGAAATCGAACGGGTTCTGCATTCAATTCCCTCTCGAGAGGGAGAGATAATACGGGGATATTTTGGTTTGGGAATGGACAGGGCATTGACATTAGAAGAAATTGGAAAAAAGATGGGTTTGACGCGAGAACGAGTCAGGCAATTGAAAGAGAGGGCGATAGCTAGATTGAAACATGCTACCCGGGCTCAACTGCTTCGGGTATACTTGGGATCATGACTTTTCAAGTTATTGGAAATCAGAAATATGAAACTTGCCTGCCCTGCCCGCCTGAATGATCCCGAAGTCTCAGTCGAACGCTAACGGATATGGGTAAGGGATTAAAATATCTGCTTAATCGCTACAAAAACCGGCTTATCACTTTAGTGTTGATTTTTTATAGATCTTGTAAGAAATTCCCGTATAGGGTTAGGTAAGTTTATTCCAGTGAAAATACCATTTCTTAGAAAGAAAAGAACTCATGATGTTCGTTTTGTCGTAATTACAGACGACCATAGTGATATTCACCAATGGTCAATATCCCGGGGAACCATTGTAAGTGTTTCAATCCTTGCAATCGTACTCTGTTCTGCCCTTCTTTTCTTTACCGCAGATATCCTTACACAGGTTTTGTATACATCAAGACTGAATAACTTGAAAGAAAACAACAGATCTATGGTCACTCTGTTACAAGATCTTAAATACCGTTTAGAAAATCTTGAGGTGGATGTTACTCAGTTAGGTGAGAAAGATCGGGCCTTGCGTACTTATGCAAACTTACCCTTAATCGATCAGGATATCAGGCAAGTGGGCATTGGAGGTTTTGACCTTAATAAACATGTCGATTTAGATAACCTTATTCCGGAATTTGATGCCAAGATATCTGAGTTAGAATTGGATATAGATATACTGTCCAGGCAAGTCAAGTTGGAAAAAGAAAGTTATGAAACGATCTATAAAGCTATTCAGTCAAATTCAGACCTGGTATCATCCGTACCTTCCATCAGACCGTTAAATGGTGGTTACTTAAATACGGGATACGGTTATCGCAGAGATCCATTCACAAGTGAACGAAGATTTCATTATGGACAGGATATATCCGGACAGAAAGGGATGCCTGTATATGCCACAGCTGATGGGAAGGTAGCTTTTGCGGGTTATAAGGGAAGTTTCGGGAGAACGATAAAGATCAACCACGGACACGGATATCAAACTCTATATGCTCATCTTAACAGGATTATGGTCAAGTCCGGTCAGGAATTGAAACGCGGGGATTTTATCGGGGAAGTAGGAAATACCGGTCGCTCTACCGCCCCGCACCTTCATTATGAGGTTCACTATTATGGTACCCCTCAAGACCCGCAAAGCTATTTCTTTACAGGTCCCCTTCGCTGACTCAATTTATCTTTTTTATATTTGATATAGTAGTAGGGGGGTTTATTGACCCCTTTTTTAGATATCTTATCAATCGATAGAATATTGTCCACAGGATCCTTTAGATGCATAGCACCCTGTGGGGAATGTAACGGATTACCCCATTCTATGGTTACTATTCAAAACGATTTGACAATACTCCGTAGTCGACCCTCATTCGTGTAGGATGAATCTGATATAAGCGGTAGAGAAATGGGATCACCGATGAGAGTATTCAGTGTTTCTTAAGTAATTATTTTGGACTGTAATGATATTCCATAGGTAATTTTAAAAAGTAGATAAACATTTCCTTAAAACTCGTTTCTTGACTCTATAGGGGGGAGGAGGTAATTTCGCCTATCATGAAATTGTATTATATTGAAACCTATGGCTGCCAGATGAATATAGCCGATTCTGAGTTGGTTGCCGGAATTCTGCAAAAGGAGGGGTATGTCCAAGCAGGGTGTATGGACGATGCGGATGTGATATTTCTAAACACTTGTGCTATTCGAGAACATGCAGAGAAGAAAATTCATTCCCGTTTGGGCGTACTCAATAAATTGAAGCAAAATAATCCGGCTATGGTTTTGGGAATCCTGGGATGTATGGCGCAACATGTAAAAGATGATATTCTGGAAAATAAACCATATGTAGATTTTGTTTTAGGACCCGATACGTACCGGAGAATTCCCCAATTGTTGAGAAGGCATAAAGAGTTACAGACCTCAATCGTTGATACCCGGCTTTCTCGATTTGAGGTCTATGAGGATTTATTTCCATCCCGACGAGAGGGGATTAATGCTTGGGTTTCCATCATGCGGGGTTGCGATAAATTTTGTACTTTTTGTATCGTTCCATTTACACGGGGTCGTGAACGTAGTCGACCTCTCAAAAGTATCTGTAATGAGATAGAAAAAGCTGTCGATAAGGGTTATGTTGAAATAACACTCCTTGGACAGAATGTCAATTCCTATTACTTTGGGTCAGCAAGATTCCCCGACTTATTGGATGCAGTAGCAAAGATTCCTGGTGTTCAAAGGGTACGTTTTACTTCTCCCCATCCAAAGGATGTAGATGATGACATGTTATTTGTCATGCGAGATAATAACAACCTGTGTAAATCGATACATCTTCCGTTACAATCAGGCTCAGATCATGTATTGAAAAGAATGAGTCGAACCTATAATCAAAATGAATTCCTGGCGCTTGTAACCCGTATTAAAGAAATTTTACCGGGATGCTCACTTACGACCGATATCATTGTGGGATTTCCGGGAGAAACCGGAGCAGATTTCGAAGAGACACTAAAAATTATGAAAATTGTTAAATTTGACTCCGCATTTACGTTCAAGTATTCTTCAAGACAGGGAACCAAGGCGGCTGAATTTAACGACCAAATATCAGAAACAGAAAAACAAGTGAGGTTAGAGGCATTAATTACTTTACAATCGCAACATACATTATTTAATAATAGTAGAGAGATAGGAAATTCACTTAAAGTATTGGTAGAAAAGGAAAGTAAAAAAGATTCAAATAAGTGGGCTGGCAGAACCGATACCAATAAATGGGTAATTTTTCCGAAAGGGCATACAAGAATTAAAGAGTTCGTTGATATAAAAATCACAAGTGCCCATGGAGTTTCTTTATTTGGCATTCCGGAATTAAATTTGGAGTCTACCTATGCGGTTATTTAAAGTTATATCAGGAGTTATTGTTATCATTGGTATTCTTTTGGTACTGATACAGAATACTGAAAAAGTAAATATAAATCTCATATTTTCTCAGTATGAGAATGTCCCTCTGGCAATTGTCATTGTTTTGGTTATGGGAATAGGTATACTCTTTGGATTTGCTATAGCTCTGTCATCGATAGTATCGAACAAAGCAGAATCAAGAATTTATAAATCTGAGAATAAACGTTTGACAGATGAGTTGAATTCGCTTCGTAATGTCGCAATCGATGAAGGAATATATGAAGTTATTGAAGGAGATGAATAATGACGCTTGTTAGTTGGATCATCCTTTCGGTTGTTGTCTGTATCGCTGCAGTCGGCTTATACTATTTATTCCCGAAATCAAAAAAAGATACACAACAGTTATACGCAGAAGCTTTAGAAAGTCTCATCCGTGGGGATAAAGAAAAAGCATTCTGGAAATTACGAGAACTTGTAAAAGTGAATTCAAATCATGTTACAGCCTATATCATACTTGGTGATATTCTCAGGCAAACACAAAAACCTCAACAAGCAGTAAAAATTCATCAATCTTTAACTGCTCGTCCTAAGCTTACACCTTCTCAAAAAATCGACATCTACTCGAGCCTTGCCAAGGATTACTACAATCTTAAGCAGTTGGATAATGCTGAAGAGAAAGCCAATCTGGTGTATAATCTAGACAAAAAAAATCAATGGACAATAAAATTCCTAATAAATCTTTCCGAGGAGAGAGAATCTTGGGATAATGCTTCAAACTATTTAAAACGATTGGAAAAACTAACCAATGAAAATGAACCAAATAGACATGCCTATTATCGTGTAATGCAAGGAAGATGTTTTGAGAAGGATCAAAAATATAACGAAGCACGAGCAGCTTATCAAAAGGCTATCAATACCGACAAAGGGTATTCGGAAGCATATCTTCACATAGCAAACCTGTATCAGAAGGAAAGTAATCTAAAGAAAGCAGTAGAATTCTGGACTCGTTTTGCTGAATTATCCCCAGTTGGTGGTACAGAGATTTTTTCGAAACTTGAAAAAGCGCTTTACGAATTAGGTCAGTTTGGGCAAGTGGAAGATTTTTATTCAAGAATAATTGATAAAAACCCCAATAATGTTGAGGCATTATCCGGACTCATTAACGTTTTACAGGCTAAAGGACAAATAGATAGGGCTATGACTCTTGTGGATGAAGCTCTTCGTAAAAACAGTAAATCAGTGCATGCACGCTTAGCCAGACTAAAACTTTCGCTGCGACGGATTAATGAGCACCAATTATCGTCTGAAGTTGATCAAATCAGAGAACTGATTAATGAGGGAAATGGTTCTTATTTATAATTTTTCTGTGATTTGCTCGGTATTTCGTTCATGAAGTCATTTGCTGTAATAGGTATCTGTATCTATTTCCTCTGTACTTCCTTTTTATATAGTCAAAATCTGGACCAATTTTTCCAATGGGTAAATACCGGAGAGATTGATAAGGTACGGGAAGAATTGCCAAGACTTTTAGAGTCCTATCCGAATAATCCTGGTGTCATGTTTCTTGACGCAATTACGACAGAACGGGCAGAAGAGGCGATCATTACGTATCGTAAAATTCTTCAAAACCATCCCCATAGCGAGTATGCCGATGATTCGATTATGAAGATTGGAGAATATTTTTTTGCCAGGGGACTCTACTCCCAGGCGAGTCGCCTGATGTTAAGGATTCCTAAGGTCTATCCCCGCTCGGAACATCTTCAAAGAGCGATAGATCTCCATGTGAACTCTCTGTTGGCGATTGGGGAGAAAGACAGTTTGGATTTTTATCTTCAAGTTTATAAAAAGCGATTTTCGAATCTTGATCTTAACTACAATTTTGAGTCCGAAAAACCGCTAACCAGTAGACCTTTGAAGCCGGTAACTACTGAAGGAATGAAATTAAAGCCAGCGTCCGTAAAACCGGTTTCAGCAACGAAGAGTCGTAAAACATCCGTAATTACAAAGTCAAGTCAACCCAGTAGCGGAATTAAGGAAAAATCATCAGGTCCTAAACCATTTGTTATTCAAGTAGGTGCATACGGTTCCCCGGAAAATGCGATCAGGCAAAAGATGCTTCTTGAACAAAGGGGTTATGATATACATTTAGGCAAAATCAAGTCACGGGGAAAGACTCTGACTGTTATCCAAGTGGTAAGATATGCCACGAAGTCTGAAGCAGAGAAAGTAGCAAAAAAATTAAAATCAGAATTCGGATATAATTATCTCATTTTAAATAGACCGGAATAAAAATTGAAAATTGACGATTAAATATTAATAATTTTTTATTTTGGCTCTTGCCTATCCCGTAGAAAGCTTACTTCTGTTCGAGGGATTTTGATTTTTGGGAATGATTGCGAGGCTGGTGCCCGCCTCGGTCTTCAAAACCGCTGTCCCGCCGGAGAGGTGGGAGCTGAGTTCGATTCTCAGGCGTTCCCGCAGGACTGGGAGCTGAGTTCCCTGCCTGCGTGACGCAGTCAGGCAGGGATTCTCAGGCGTTCCCGCGATCTATAAGACCTGGGTTCTCCCGATAGAATCGGGATCAGTCGTTCCCGCCAAATGTGTTTCCTTGTCGGTTTACAAACTTTTACTACTTGAATCCAGGTTTTAAGGCTTACTTTAATGCTTGAAAAAGGCGATAAAAGCATCAAAGTAGTCGGAAACAACAAATCAGCAAATCACGAAGAAGATGGTGACTGCATCTGGACCGGAACAAATGGAGGACTGGTAAAAATTGATAAAACTTCTGGTGAGACTACTTTTTATAATAGAGCCAATTCGGGCTTGCCTGATAACGAAGTCTATTCAATATCAATCAACGGCCGGCGTGAACAAGTGATTGGTTATTATATCGCTGTGGAATTAAGAATTGTTGTTGGACAGTATCGTTTGAGGGATAGTTCAGTACTATACTGAAACTGAGCAGTTGTATGCACAGACGAAGAATTTCTCGATAGTGAAACCAAACTACTATACCTGTATTTTGAGTCTGGTTTGCCTAGCTACTGGGACCAACTACGCTCAATCGGTAACAAAAACCACGCACACTATATATCTGGGTGAAGAGAAGGTGTGGGTGGATATTTACGAGCGATCCGGTGCGGACATCACGCTTTTGAACCTTCATGACAACGAGAACACCTCTGCCGAGGCGGGTCGGGGGTTCGTTGAGAGCCATGGCGGTCGGTTGATCGAGCTGAGGCACGGTCGTGGTCGGGAAGTAGTGGTGCGTCTGGATGGCGTGCTTCACCGATTTGACCCAAACCGAATGTTTAGCGATGTGGGGTTGCGAGCGTCCCTGGAATATTTCCACAACAACACCGACGAGGTTTTTGCTATTGCTGCTGCTTTCCGGGACAGTGTTTTGGACCTGTTTGCTGTCCAAGAAGAGATGGTCGTGATTTCCCTTCATAACAACACACCGGACAAGATGACCATAAATGATTTCCGACCTGGAGAATGGTATGGAGAAGATACACGGGGAGTTTCCATCAATCCCCAACAAGATCCTGACAATTTTTTTGTTGTCACTCAATATGAATTGTTTAATACTCTCTCCTCATCGGGTTACAATGTTGCCCTCAGGGCAAAGTATCCGCCGGATCGGGGAATGCTAATCGACTACTGTGAGCGTCTGGGTGTGTTGTACGTCACCGTTGAGACCGAGCACGGCAAACTGGCTGAACAAGATGAAATGCTCGAAGCGCTCTGGAAGATTCTAACAGAGAAGGGAAATGGGATCACATATGATTAGAGCGCATAAGCAGAGAGCGGGAGCAAAAAGTGCCCTGGTTCTTCTGCTGTTCGCAACTTCTTATAAAAATTATTTTTGATAATTACTGTTTAAACCGGGGGTAAAAACATTGTATCACAAATTTTCAAGCGGAATATGGGTAGTCATTATAATGATAAGTGTCGGTTGGAGTCAACGCATGCTATCAGAGGACAAATCATCAACGGAACGCTTTATCGCCATCATTCAGTAGGATGCGGCACCTTACATCAGAGCAACTGCGCTTCATAGATTGGGGCATAGCGGCAATGAAGACGGCGTAAATGTAGTGGTAAGTGCAACGTCTGATACTGCTTGGATTGTCCGAAAACAAGCCATTATTTCTCTGAAATACTTCTATTCCAAAAAAGCAGAACAACAGTTGCGAAAATTGGCGAAAGACGAGGACCCTAAAAATCAAATCCTGGCTATAGAAAGTTTATACTTGTCACAAAAAGACGATCAACTTTCGACTGTATTACAATTCCTGAAAAGCGATGATCCAACTATCAGAAATCTTGCAGCCCAAACCTTTTCTTTTGTTTCCGAAAATAGATTCCTCACTGCACTAAAAGGAGCGTTGGAGGATGAAACCGACCCGAGAGTAATTATGGAATTGGAGAAAGCAATTACGTTTATCGAACAGTCTCGTTAAGGTTAAGCAGTTTCCTAAAAATATTTTAGGGTTAGGAAATGAAATCTTTAACAGATACATATCTTTCAGCCAAACCTGGTGTAAAACTATTCATTGAGCTAATTGGGTGCTCGATTATAATTGCTATTGGTCTTTTGTTCCCTGATCCAAAGATCCCATTTCGTCCATTCACAAATATCTTGGGATTTGTTTTTATAGTAGGAGGTCTTTGGCTTCATGGATTATCTCATTCTGTTCATAAGCAAGTACATCAGGAAACTGAAAAAATTGAAAAATTGATCACTATGGGCATCTACTCTAAGATAAGACATCCAGGATATTTGGGATTAATCCTTGTTTATATCGGAGTTCCATTTGCTTGGGGTTCTGTATTTTTATTCATTCCGACAATTCTTTTCTCATATCCGCTATATACGGGTGCGAAGAAAGAAGAAGAACTTCTCAAAGATAAATTTGGGAGGGAATATGAGAATTATATGAAAAGAGTTCCTTGGAGATTTATCCCGAAAATCATCTGAACATAGGATTCGGGAATATCACCTAATACGCATATCTGAAATTCGCCTCATAATGGAAAAGGAATACAAAGTATGATACAAATCTTAATTGGAAGTTTCGCATTGAGCATAGTCCATGCTTTGATTCCCAACCATTGGATTCCGTTTGTAGCAATCGGGAAAACGGAGAAGTGGTCACGAAAAGAAACGTTGATTGTAACAGCTATCGCAGGTATAGCTCATACAGCCAGTACTATACTAATTGGGATTATCATTGGTATTGTTGGTTACAGGTTGTCTTCAACATACGAATTTATCACGCATATCGTGGCGCCAATCATCTTGGTTGGTCTCGGATGTGCTTATCTGATAATTGACGTAAAAGGTTCCCTTGGCCACCAGCATTTGGAGATCAATCAATCGGGTTCAGGACGATCGAAATCTGCCATTGTTGCCTCTCTGGGAATGGCAATGTTTTTTTCCCCGTGCATTGAAATTGAAGCCTATTACTTTGTGGCAAGCACCCTTGGCTGGCTTGGGATAATAACTGTATCTGTGGTTTATCTGGTCGTAACCGTTTTGGGAATGGTAATATTGGTCAATTTAGGATTGAAAGGAATCGAGAAACTGAAATGGCATTTTATAGAACACCATGAGAAGAGAGTGACAGGATTCATCTTAATTCTTCTCGGTATATTTGCCTATTTTGTGGAGTTATAAAGAAGATATTACCAACATTAAAAATTCAGCCAACACTTTTTGCATATAGGAAGGATCAGCTGTTTAGATTGGCAGTATGGTCACGTTTTGGTCACAGAATCCTATGAGTGATGATATTGATGACACTTCTCCGATAGTCATCGGGATATGGGGGATTTGAATTTCGATAAGGTCCCGCAATTTATATCCCTGGTTGTGAATGTCAACTTGCAGGGGCTTTCTTGCCCGCAATATATGAAACTTGCCGATTTATCTTTTCTGTTTTCAAGGCTGTAAGACCGGCAGTTTCCATTAAAGGGGCCAGCTTTTTTACATTATTCTGCATGACCGTATGGCCGCCATGCAGTTGAATCATAAAGTCAGAAATTTTCTGGACCACAGAGCCGCCTGACGACGATTCCAGATCTACAATCAGGAGCCGCCCGCCCGGTTTCAGAACGCGGTATATCTCTGCCAGGCCCTCGCGTTTTAGATCATCGGGTAAGTGGTGCATCATAAAACTGCTCAACACCACATCAAACTGATTATCCGGAAAGGTGATGTTCTCTATCAAATCAACTTGAAAAGTAACATCTACCCCGGCTCTAGCGGCCTTTCGTCGAGCTACGTCAATCATCTCCGGTGAGGCATCCGTGCCATACACCTCGCCGGTTGGGCCGGCCTGCACCTTGGCGGCGATGGTCAAACTGCCGGTGCCACAACCCACATCCAGCACCTTCTCTCCCGGCTTCACTTGGGCCTGGGCAATGGTCATCTTCCGTAAAGATTTCTCTTTTCCAAACGACACCAGATTAACAAATCGGTCATAAAAGGAAGCCCAGCGTATTGTCTCGCCTCTTGTCTCTAATGTTGCGCCATTATGATCGTGTGCTGCGTTATGGTGATGTTTATGCATTCTGTTTTCCTGCTTGTCTTTACTATGACTGGAAATTTGCCGCCTCAGTCGGCGTCTTTGGGCTAAGAAAGCAAACATACCAACCCCCAGAATATGTAGCCCTATAATCACGCCTATTCCTCCAACAATCAACGCCGTCGGATTGGTAAGGATTTGAGAAAAGTCAAGATGTGTTCCTAAAATCACAGCGATGATAATAATAGCAACTACGAGTATGAGATATGGGTGTGAATGAACCCACCGGAAAACCCTGAGGACAGTATTCAAGTTAGTATGACGGTATTCATTATTCCTGGTCATAATATTTTACTTTCTATTGATTTTTGACTACAATACATTCATTATTGAACATCGTGTTCGTCAAAAGTATATGTGTTACCGGAGTGAATGTCAACAACCAAAATAATGACTATGTTCAGTAACAAACAAAATGTCTAAAACTGTACGGAAATGAGGTGGAAACGATGAAAAACGAAAGAGTGGATCGCCGGGTGCAACGGACCCACCAGCTTTTGAGCGGCGCTCTGATATCGCTGATTGTGGTGAAGGGTAACGAAGCGATCACCGTGCAGAATATTATTGACCAGGTCCAATTCAGGCGGAACTCTCCCTCGGAATTTCGGAATCATTCGGCCAGTAAGTTAGTGGCGAGTACATACCGGTGGAGTGGATGATGGCTGAAATACGGTTTTCCCCTGGGCTGATCATATCGTCCGTTCTATTACTCTTCGTGTTCCTCAGTTTGTTGGGGTTCTTGGCGTCATTACGGCGGCCGAAGATTCT
>JADFPG010000065.1 GCA_022562455.1 Fidelibacterota bacterium
GGATATGAAGAACCAAGAGCCAAAAACCAAGAGCCAAATCGGAGCGAAACACAGGTCCGCCAACTGGTAGAAACCAATGCCCAACATCCTTTGAAGAGCCAAGAAACCAATTTTTGATTTTCGATTGCCTGCCCCGCCTGTCTGCCGAAGCGTCAGCGCAGGCAGGTAGCGAAGGATGAGTGTATCGGGGACGATTTTTCCAAAGGAAGCTGTGCTCAATTTGCTATTCTTTGATGTGACGTAATTTTCCCACTCACCACCCTAGATTGATGAGTTACATTTTCTTTTTTTCCCATTCTTCAATAGTCAATATTCCCTCTACAGTCGCTTCGCTCCTTACAGGGCAGGCAATAGAAAATAGTCAATTCTAGAAGTCAACGGTTATTCCTATAGTAGGTATGATAGGGAACCCTTTTAACGGAATCTTTTGAGGGATGCCTTCATCGGGTTCATCCACTTTACCATCATGATCGTCGTCAATACCGTTATGTGTGTCGCCAAAGTGATAAAAATAACGAACCACGTTCTTCCGCCAGTAAGTGTTCACAATTTGGATAAACAGGTCTACCCTCTTTCCCAAAATAGTATAATGTCGTATTGCCCCGATGTCGAGCCTGTGGAAAGTTGGGTAACGAATGGAATTTCGACCTCCTGGTATCATACGATAGTAAAACTTTGTCTCACCCGGCATTCTTTCGATAAAATAGCCCAGGATGGGCGTATAAGGCTGGCCTGTCTGGTACGTCCATTTTAAGTTGGTGTCCCACTTTTTGTTCAATCTAAAATTACATATGATATTAAAAGCGTGTCTCCGGTCCCAGTTTGTATAGTATTCATTCCCATGGAGAATCTTTCTTGCCACAGAGTAGGAATAAGCCACCCAACCGTTTAACCGACCTGTTTCCTTTTGTAGAAAGAATTCGAGACCGTAGGCATAGCCATCTCCCAAATCAACTAAGTCGCTAAGAGATTCATCTGATATGGTTTCATCTACCGTTGAACGTCTTTCTACAAAGGTCATCATGTTTTTCATGGGTTTATAGTATCCCTCCAACTGAAAACGATAGGATTGTGAAAAATACTCTTCATAACCAACCACATACTGGATAGCAGATGCAGGCTTTAGTGAGGGATCCACAGCAAACCACGCATCCATAATTTTAGGATTAAAGTCGTCTTGTACCGTTCCCATGAATTGATGGTAGACTCCCACAGAAAAATTGAGGTACCGATCCAATGTAAGAAGATATTTCATACCGAGACGTGGATCCCAATACCACTTTTTAGGATGCATCTCATAATACCCAAGTCGAAGGCCCGGTTCTATCATAAATCGAGGGGAAATCCATTGTTTCATTTTCAGATATATAGCCCCCTCAAGAGGAGAAACACGAGTTTCGAAAATAGTAGTATCAAGATAGGTTGCAAAATAAACAAATGAAAGGTCCTTTAACTCCAGACCAAATCGATATTGGACATCCTTCGACTTAAAGAAAGTCCAATCTGATTTGAAGGTAGTATCGTCAATATAATCCGCTTCATTAATTCCTGAAGATCCGCCTAATCCAAAAAGAATATCAAAGCGGCTTTTCGCCAGCATCCAGTGAGACACCAGTTTTTCATTAATTAATTTGCGATAGTTAAGGCTAAATGTCTTATTCCCCCATGAACCGGTCAGTAGAAATTCGTCCCACGACAAGTCATCTTTACCTGCATACCAACTGAAAGAAAGACGATCGTTCTCTGTAATATCCTGAAATATGTGGCCTTGAAAATCGTAAAAATAATATGGGAAATACAAATCTGTCCCTTTGAATACTTTATCAAAGTAGGTCCTGCGAGCAGAAAAAAGCCACGCTCCCTTCCCAACAGGTCCCTCTAAAGTGGTTTGAGCGGATATAAGTGAAATTGAGGCTTTACCGTTGAATTCATTTTGGTTTCCTTCGCGACTCCTTACGTTGAGTACTGCCGAAAGACGGCCACCGTATTCTACGTTAAATCCACCTTTTATTAAGTCGGCTTCCTTAATTCCATCCAAAATAAAATTGGAAAACAGCCCACCTAAATGAGAGGGGTTGTAAACTGTAATCCCGTCCAACAGAATAAGATTTTGATCTGTATTTCCACCACGAATAACAAGACCTGTACTGAACTCTGTTTCGGTCAATACGCCTGGGAGCCCTTGGAGAGTACGAAACAGGTCTGCCTCACCAAGTTGGGGTACATTTTTCATCTGACGAACATTCAGACGGACCCGGCTGGTTTGAAGATTCATCCTTCGTTCCAACCGTTCCCCGGATACCACTACTTCTTCCATTTGAAGTGTCTGGATCTGAAGCTCAAAGTTTCTTTTTATATTCTCACCCGAACTCAGATTTATGGGCTCTACAATAGATTGATATCCTAAATATGTTATGTTTAGTTCATATCGACCGGGGGGAATTTCTGATAGCACAAAATAACCGTCAATATTTGTAGCCATGCCAAAATCGGTTTTGGAGAAATATACATTTGCTCCTGGTAACCCCTCTCCTGTAGCTTTATCCAAAACATAACCGGAAATAACAGCCCCTGACTCATGAGGAAGAGGTTGGCCCGTACCTATCGTGAAAAACTGAACAACGATAATGAGAAATCTAATCAGAGAAGTCCGTAAGAACATAGCTACGTCCTCCTGACCCCGATTTAATCGGGGCAGGCGATACAGTAAATTATGGTTGAGATGACGAAAAATATTGTAAAACGTCTTCGCCATGCTTTGTGACCGAGACTTTCTCATACACTTTTAAAATTGTTCCTTGCTCATCTATTAAAAATGTTATTCTATTCGGGAAAAACAGTCCTTTGGCGCCATAGACTTTAGACACTTCTTTGTTAGTATCGCTGAGCAACGTAAAAGGAAGTTGATATTTCTCTTTGAACTTTTTGTGTGACCTGGGTGAATCATAACTTATCCCAAATACTTTGATGTTCGATTCTTCAAATTCTGAGTAGATATCTCTAATACCGCACGCCTCTTTGATACAACCTGGTGTGTCATCCTTTGGGTAGAAGTATACCACTACACGCTGACCTCGATATTCTGAAAGTGTGTGTAAACTTTCGTTCTCATCAGGAAGAGTAAAGTCAGGAGCTGTATCGCCTACTTTTAGAACACCACTCTTTCCGGACATCAACGTGAACCCCAAGATGAACAATAGAACCGGACCTTTCACCAGGATTTGGTTTCCCTCATTTCATTAAGGTCGTTTTGTGTCATGAAATCCTCAAAAGTTCCTAACATCTCAGAGATCTTTCGCAATTTCTGAGACTTGTTGAAGTGCCTCAAAGCATGAACTATTGCTTCGTGCTTTGTCTTTGCCTTAGTGCTTTCCATTAGTTCCTCTAAGTCCCCATCTGGTATATCTATTGTAATTCTCATCCTGTTTTTGTTCACTACAAATTAATTAGTGTCTGTCTATAAAGTTTTAATATCAATAGCCCAGCCCTTTCCCGACCCCGACTTGTCGGGGGGAGGATTTGAATACGCCAAAATTTAAGCAGGGCATCTCCACAGGATCCTTTGGATAAAACGCCGTGTCTGCCTGACGGCAGACAGGAACGGCGTCAGCGTGTTATTAGTATCCCTAACCCCGCCATGAATGACGGGGCTACGGAGAAAGAAGTCCCGACATTATAGACACACACTAATTAAACCAAGTTCTTTAATTGCTTAAGAGGGGAATTCATCGAATTTAATTGCATAAAATGGACGAGTTAAATCCCCTATTAGAGATTCTCCACAACTTTTGCCATTCGGATATCCTGCTCAGTCACTCCTCCGCTATCGTGGCTCGTAAACACTACTTTCACCCTGCACCAACCAACCTCTAAATCCGGGTGATGGTTTTGTTCCTCTGCCTTCACAGCAATACGATTAACGAAGTCAATACCTGTCATGTAATTGTCGAAGATGAATTCCTTTTGGATCAGGTTTTTAGTAAACTCCCAACTTGGTAGTTCTTTTAAAGCAGTCTGTATCTTTTCTTCCGATAATTTATCCATGGTGTTCTTTCCTTAAGACTCGCCGATTTGATTCCCTAACTTAGTCCAAAGTTTTCAAATGTACGAATGAAAGAAAATCGATTGTGAATCAATCAGATTGCAAGACATCCTCCTTGGGATAAAGCGATACTTGTACATAATTACGTGTATTCAAATATCGCTGCGCAGCCAGCTGAATTGCTTCCAGTGTTAAGTTATTCACGAATTCATCAAACGTCAAAATATTCGCCATATCTTCTCCATGATAATCATGAAATCTTAGCGAACTGAGCCAGAAGCGATTCTCCTTGAGATTGACTTCTCTTTCCCGACGCTGTATTTCCTTTACTTTCTCAATATATTTTTCAGTTGTTCCGACTGATTTTAAGCTATCGATCTGACTAAATACTACTTCAGTAAGTTCCTTAACTCGCCCTGGATCACAACCAAACGATACGGAAATCTGATATTCCTCATCTGGGAAATGCGAAGTGGCTTCTCGGACAGAAACAAAATACGTCCCACTCAAATCTTCACGCATCACTTCTCTGAGCTTAATTCGAAGAATATGTGCCATGGAACTTAGATCATATCTGTTCTGACGATCCCACTCAAAAGAGCCGGTAAAAATAATTTGGCTCAGGCTTTTAGGCTCTATTCCCTTCATCACCGATTTTTCAATAACACCCACCGGCGGCTCAATTCCCACATCGTTCCCAGTCTCCTGCCGATGAATAGAGGGGAGAGAACCGAGATAAGTTTGTACCCATGTTTTAATCTCCTCCAATTCAAAATTCCCCACAAAGAAGAAAGTAAAATCACTGGCATCTGAAAATCTATCTTGATAGAAGGCAAATGATGTTTCTAAATCCAATTCTGCCAACAATTCGATAGACCATGGCCGTTCCCGTGGATGGTACTGAGCCATTGTAACCTGAATGGTATCTCGGTAGGCAGTTTCCGGTCGAGCGCTCCGGTTTTCAAGAAACCCCTCCATTCTACTTTTGTAGGCTAAATAGGCTGCGCTATCTTCTCTTGACGCTGTAAAATAGAGATAAATGAGTTGAAACATTGTTTCCATGTCTTGTGGTGATGCGGAACCATGAAACCCTTCCTGTAATGACCCAATCCACGGTGACACTCTTACAATTTTATCAGCCAATAATTTTTCCAATTCAATTAGGTTGAATACGCTAACTCCACTTTCTTTAATCAAACTTGCGGCTGTCATGGCTGAGACATAATCCGAATCCGGTGCCAATGAGTGACCACCAGGACTATGAGCTGAGAATAGAATTTCATCATTTTTGAAATCTGTCGGTTTTAGAAAGACTCTAACACCATTCTCCAATTCCCATAGTGTAACATTAAGCGTATCGATTCGATTCTCTGAGACAATCGGTACCGCCTTTGGAATCCTCTCAACAAGGGGTACAGAAGGCAAAAAATCCACGTACGGCGTAATTTTTTTTCCCGCTATGGTATCAAACACTACCAGCAAATCAGCTTTACTCGGGATTTTAAGCCCTGTCTTGTCAGGACTGTTTACCATTATTACTCTATTTTGATCTGTGACCCATTCCCTTGCTAAACTGTTGACATCAGTCAGTTGAACACCCGGAAGATATTTTCTGTATAATTCTACCTCAAATTCAATTCCAGGTATGGGCTCGTTAGATAGGTAATGACTAACATATTCGCTCGCAAATCGTCGGGAGACGGTTTTATCTCGTTCTTGGTAAGCTTGGTCAAGATGTCTTAAAGTTTCCTTCTTCTTGCGATTCAGTTCCGATGGAGTAAAGCCAAATTTAGCGACTCGTTCTGCTTCAATCAGTAATGCTTCTAACCCTTTTTCAATGCCCTTTTCTTGGACGCCTGCACCAAGCACATAAACATTTTTTGACCGAATGAACCGCCCTTGATAAGAGAATCCATATAGAAAAGGGGATTCCGGTTTCTTTGTCAGTTCATCAAGCCGATCATTAAGCATGCTATTGTACAGTCCTTCCACTATTTCTCGCCTATAATCTTCAACCGTTTGCTCCGGCTGTAATTCCTGCTTATAATAAACTCCCACTCTTGTACCGGTCGCCTCCGGATCGGTTGCAATGGCAAAGAGTGTCTCATCATGATCAGGAATAGGGAAAATAGACCTGGGTTTAAGTTTGTCAGGCGATGAAATGGAGGCAAAATTCATGTGTATAAGGTTTTCAATCCATTCTGGATCAAAGTCTCCCACAGCAATTACTGCCATGAGGTCGGGTCGATACCAATCCTTATAAAACTGCTTAACCCTATCATATCGAAACGTATCGAGAACCGCCTTCTTACCGATGGGGAGTCTTACCGCGTAGCGAGAATTTTTGAACAGGATAGGAAACTGTATGTCTCTCATTCGTGTTTCTGCCCCTTGTCCCAGTCTCCACTCCTCAATAACCACACCCCGTTCCTTCTCAATCTCCCCATCCTCAAAACTAATCCCATGAGCCCAATCCGCAAGAACCTGAAACCCCTTTTCCACCATTGCCGCACTATCTGTGGGAACTTTGAGCATATAGACGGTTTCATCAAAGCCCGTATAGGCGTTCAAATCGGGGCCAAACCGCATGCCGATAGACTCTAAATAATCCACCAGATCTTGTTTAGGAAAATGCTTCGTTCCGTTAAAACCCATGTGTTCAACAAAGTGGGCTAATCCCTGTTGGTCATCTTCTTCTAACACGGAACCGGCATTGACCACCAAACGTAATTCTGCTCTCTTTTCTGGCTTCTGGTTTACCCGGATATAGTAGCGAATGCCATTCTCAAGTGTCCCTATCTTAACCTTGGGATCTATGGGAAGGGGCTGATCCAAGTCCAGTCTGGAAAGTGTGGGTAGTTCAACCGCTACTGGCTGTGGCACAGAACAGCTATTGAACAGCAATACAAATAGACCATAGAATAGAGTCTGAAATATATCTAAAGAATGTTGTTTCACGATCAAAATATAAGGCTGATTTGAATTGTCAGCATTTCACTCATCCGATATGCTCTGAAACATCGTTTTCAGGCTTTGAGACTTAGTGATGATTGTTCTTTCCAACATGGCAGAGGTTTGGGGTCCGCATCTCGGGGAAGACCATCCCGTGTTGAACTAAGATACATTCCCGTTCTTCATTCTCCAAACAAGATGTAAAGATATTGTTTAAGTTTCTTCGACTGCCCTATTACTGTGCGACCCCAGCCTACCAATGGCTCAGGAATCTTCACCCACTTAGCTCTTTCATCGTACAGCAAATAGGCGTCCCACAGTACCTTCCCTCGATACTCAGGAGTCACGTTTTGCTTGAACCATAGTCCAATAGAACGGTCATCATTCCAGAGATGAATAACCCTATCGTCAGGCATCAATGCTTGGGAAACAGTGGCGCTACTTAGAGAATCCTTTCTCAGGATTGGAAGCCATACAACGTACACACGAAGATCAACGGATGGATAAGCTTCAAGAATGTTTGTCTGCACCCAACTGGCGCCTTGTTTACAGACGGGTCAGGTAGGCGAAAAAAGGAGAATCAGACGCAGTTTTCCCTCATCCTCATTGAACATCGTTTTCAATGTCTGCACATCGCTGACCCGGAGCTTGGAGTGCCTCGCCTGCATTGTATCTCCGTCAAGGAAACCACCCGCCAGACCGGTGAAAAGCGACACTCCAACAATAAGCAATTTTACCATGCTCTTACTTCCTCTTTTTCATTTCAGGTTCGAGATCAACGCCAAGCCCCTCAGCAATTCCGGTCGTATCATCCAAGCGATGATCCAATTCCCGGATTCCCCCCGCTCCAGACAGATTACAGATCCGGGCTGAAATGCAACGACCGAGACATCCTCATCGCCGGCGACAAGTTGGGATACCAGTTTCCCCATAAAAGGAAGATGACCCACCAGCATGACATCTTCATCCCACCTCTCTGCCTCAGTAGCCACTCTGTCTACAGGATCAAGAGGAGCAATCCCGTCTCGTTGGGCTAACACGCCTCCAGCGGCAAGACAGCCCCTAAGCAACCGAGCTGTATCCTCTGCCCGCTTCTTTCCACTGTGGTAAATTGTAGATATTTCAACACCGCCACGTGACAGTAACTCAGCTATTTGGGTAACATCTTCCCTTCCCTTATCACTCAATCCCCGTTTGGGGTCCATATCTTTAGGAAGGGCATCGCCGTGTTGGACTAAATAAAGTTTCATATTATTGACCTCTCATATTTTGCATTCAGTTGAAACTTACTACATCCTACTTCACCCTTTTTTACAAACCTCAAACTGTACGCTAACTATTTGTCAATTCTTTATCTCGATACCGCCAAATGCTACCGTGCAGGTAAAGTGAACTTTCCCCTCGGTTTTTTCTCCTCCTGCAGCCGTCTTATTTTCAATTCCTCCAAAGATGGGCACACCTGAATTGTAACATTCAATGTCTTTTATACATCCATCTGAACAATAACTCTTCCCTCATCGTCAATATTGAACGCCACCGGCAATTGAAGGGGCGGATCCATAACAGACATATATTGGGAAAATAAATCCTGACATAACTCTTTCATCTCGAAGCGAAGATCAAAATCAATATCCATGGAAAATTGTTCGAGGAAGAGGCAGCGTGCGAATTGATCATAACAGTTGACAAGTGATCTATGTGAATTTTTTCTACACACTTCAATTCTGTCTCGAAGATAATCAGCTATGAAATCGTCTCCTGGTGAGATTTGAATCAAATCTTCAAACCAAGCGGCTATGGGCATTAGACTTTCTACCAACACTCTTTTGTTATACACTTCCAACAAGCGACAATAAAGATGACGAATTCTGTCATGTCTTATATTTTGAAAATCGACAGAATGTGCATCTAAAAAAAGTGCTCGCTTGTAATTCCCGCGGGCCTCAACATAGTGTTCTAAAGTCCACGAAGCATCGCCAAGATACGACCAGAGTCTGGCATCATAACGATATGTATCCGTTGTAACCTGGTCTACAAAATTTCTGTGTGCCTCTTGCACCTTGTCCTCAACAAGATAGCAATAACCAACTGGTAAAACTTGGTTTGACTCATCAATGTAGGCATGACCAATAGAATCTGTCTTTGCTAAAATGCGTTGGACGAGAATTCTCTCGATGCATTTGAATCTGGCCAATGACATTAACTTTTGTAATGTTTCTTTGTACGCTAATTGCCAAGTTCTCGCTAATTGAATTAGATCGCCTCCCTTATTACACCGATTATGATTGAGAAAACGGATGATGGCAATATACATACTAATATCTGCCAATGACGGATCGATGTTTACAGCTTTGTCGAATCTGTCCAACGCCTCGGCAAGATTTAGCTCATACAACAATTCCTTTCCCTCTTTCTTAATATCTTCAGCTACAGAAAATAGACTAAGCTGATCTATCATCATTTCATTCATATAAAAAGTCCCCAATCTCACTTTTAAGATTTAGGTTTTCCCGTCAAGATAGGACAATAATACATTAACACATGCTCCAACGGAGTCCCTTTGACCCAAGGGGTCTCCCTTGGAGGGAAACACATTAACACGACAGTACTTCATTGGATGGTTGTTTCGGAAACGCTATACTAGTCAAATCCAACAGCCTATAGCTTTTGTTTTAAATTGTTACTAAGGTCAATGAATACTCTTTAGCAATTTCATCGAAGTCTTTATCAGTAGTAAACAGTTCATAGCCAGCTCGGAGGCACTGAGCAGCGATTAAACAATCTGCCAAAGGAATGGTTCTACCTTTCTTTCGAAGATTGTAACCTATCTCACCCCCCTTGACCCACGTAGCGTAATCAAACTCGACGTAGGGTAACACACTAAGACCACCCTTTATCTTATTGTACTCACTTCTAGATTTTACACCCTGGAGTAATTCACCCAGAACAATACCATTATATACAATCTCATCATCCTTGATTTTCCCCTGTACAAATTGAGCGACAGGCGATAGCCTGTTCCGAAAGCATTCTATCCAAACAGAGGTATCATTTAAAATCAACTTCTCGAAACTCCGTTTTTCTCAGTTCGTCCAAATCAATATCAAGATCAATGTTCCCGAACAACGATAACAGTTTTTCCTTCTCTTTCATCTTGATGTAGTTTTTAATTGCTTCACTGACGGCTTTAACAACAGAGTCTTTTTTCGTCACCTCTAACAACTTATTTGCTACCGTATCATCAATTGTTATTGTTGTTCTCATCATATTACTCCAATAATGATGCGTATTATTTGTCAATATAGCATCATTACGTCATTATTTCAAGCATCATTTCTCTCATCTCATCTATGATTATCTGTGTTCATATGGAGAGGGGGCTTCCAATCGCTCAGTCATAACATCAGTCGATAGACTTACCAGTCAACTGTTTGTTTCGTACCAAAACCCGGACCCAGAAAAACAGCATTCAAAAACATCCGTTCAGTACCATGAAAATACGCTCTGAAATTGGGTTCTGTCGCAAACATGATTACCTGCCCTTTTGCAGAAGCATCTCTAGCGCTATACACCGTCTGGTTCCAACGCTCCCGGGCTTCAGGCCAGAGAAGTCCTGACAGTCTCAACCTTTCACTCTCTGCAAACCGAGCGGGGACTTCAACACCACCCTTGGCTAAATAGGCATAGGAAGTATTTACCATCGTTGGCACATCTTCACCACATCCGAAACTGAGCCAATGTTCCTCGTCTAATTCTGTGCGGAGAATGACACCACCTGGAGATAATTTGCGAGCAAATTCATCTGCGGATTTTATCTCTGATGCTTTTGCTTCCTTTTGCTCTTTTTCTCCTTCAACTTCATCTTTTGGCTTGGCTTCCCAGACATCCAAACTGTCTATCATGGGCGTTTCCGCTTCGATAGATCGTCTTAAGGCTCCTTCATAGGAGGATAATTTATCAAGAACCTGGCGCTTTTGACGAACAGATGTAAGAGCAACGGACGTGTCTGCTAAAAAAGCTGCCGCTGTCCCTATTCCTATCAACGTACCTCCATCCGCTACCCAATCTTTCAGGCGTTTGATTCCATCGTCTCCTAAAATTCTTTTATATGTTTGGGGGCTCCCCCAAACAGAAGGTAGCACAAGCACATTGTACTTACTCAAATCTGTGTTTGAAAGTCCCATCGCTTCGAGTGTAGAAACACGCATATTAATTCGCTCATCCAACAAGTGCCATGCCGCACCAAAGCTATAGAATGAAATGGGTGTCCCACCAACAATGGCAACATGAGAAGGTCGAAGTAGGATGAAGTCATTCCCACCAAGATCCGAGCCAGAGGTGGCAAGCCCAGTATTGACGCCATAAATTGTGATGCCAGTTTTTTCGGCAATAGATTCGAGTTTGCCCACATCCAAATCAGGATTGGCATGTAGGCGAATGAGAAAACTCCCTCGTGGAAACTTGTTCCCTTCTATCTCAAACGGTTCTTCAGCGCACCAAACTTTTACCCCTGATTCAAATAGATCAGCTAAAGCATTAAAAGATTTATCATCTGCATTTGAAAAAACATAACCATAAGCAGGATCTATGCCAACTACACTTCCACTGCTTTGGGGGGATTTAAAAGGAGTACTTTTCAAAGGCGGCAGGGATTCTAAATAGTATGCGTCAAGGTCATATGCTAAAGGCATGGACCAACCTGTCGTCTCATACAATTCAGATTCCCCGTGTTTTAATCTCGACCTTTTCTCTTTTTCCAAAACTGAAGAGGGAAGTCTAATATCAAAGGTGAGGATCGCTCTGATGAGAGCTTGATTGGGCTGGTTGAGTCGAACAATTAGAGCCCCTTTTGAGATGTCTACATCTTTGCTCTCATCTCCAAACCTTGAAATTGCCCTCCTGAGTTTAAACTCATCCTGTACTACTTCTACCTCAATATCCTGGCGCTGCAAAGTCTCACCAAATTGCACCAGTCTGCTTTTATTGTCGCTTGGGGGAAACACAAAAGCTGCACTGGATTTCAATCGTTTCCCGTCTAAGCTACCCACTCCCATTTGTTTTATCTCATAGTAATCCCGGAGTAGTTCCTCTCGATTATTAGCCACTGTGGACAAATTCGACATTGAACTGATAAATTGGTGATGGACCGATTCCCGATAGGTCATAATAGTCCCATCCTGTCGCTTGACTTGAGACCCATCCACCCCAGCTTGTTCATACAAAAGTCCCACTGCGCCCGTGTAAATCGACCATGAACTTCCGTACCCAGGAAATAATTCCTCATTCCATTCACGCGTATAATAGCTCCACCCATACTTGTCAAAAGCAGCAGCGTGATCATCACTCATTTTCTTCCACCACTTATGGATCATTTTGGGCATATAAGGATTGAATGGAGCCCTGGGTGGGTTAAAAAGGTAAGTGTCCAGAGCCCCCATTTCATGCGAATCGACCACAAGCTGAGGATGCCAGTCTAAAATGGCTCTCGTTTTCCCCCGTGTTTCAGGATGAACCAGTGTGAACCAATCCCGATTAAGATCAAAAAGATAGTGATTTCCGCGACCCCAAGGCCAGGTACCCCGATGGTGAAAACTCTGAATATCCGTACTGGGAATTGCTCCATTCCACTGTTCCATCTGTCCCAAAAACCGTGTACGACCGTCCGGGTTCTGTAAAGGATCAATACAAACCACCACATTGTTTCTGATCTTCTGGATCAATTCATCTGTCCCTGCCAAAAGCTGATATGCTAATTGAAGAGACGCATCTGTACTGGAGAGTTCATCTCCATGAATGGCATAAGCCATCCAGGCAATGGCAGGTGTCGAGTTAATAATGCGCTCTGCTTGACGTTTGTTCTTCAACTTCCGGGGATCAGCAAGTTTTCCAATATCCTCCCTAATTCGTTCTAACCTGTTGAAATTATCTTCCGAGGTTATCGTCAAATAAATCAATCGGCGACCTTCGTAGGTTTCCCCATATTCGTGAAGCTCCGCATTTGAGAAGGTCTCTGCCAGATACTCAAAATATTGGAGTACTTCCGGATGACTCGTGGGAATTGAACCAAGGATAAATCCAAAAAATTCATCCGGTGATTTCACATCTGGTAAATAAGTCCCTTCAGGATAAAAAGGAACCAGATAATCCCCTAATCCTGGGGCTGTGTGGGTTCGCATGGTTTGTGCCTGAATCAAAAATAATGTTAAAAAAGAAATCAAAAAAGCGAGACGAATTGTCTTTTTCATGGGGGACACCCTCCTACATGATTAAATGCCAGTCATTCCCCTTGATGGGAACATCATAAACATACTAAGAGAAGATGTTAGGGTCAAGAAGTGAGTCTTGTTAAAAAGTTGAATAAAAGAAAGCAATATATGCAAAAACAAACCCGGCACTAAAAGACTGGGCTACAGAATTATTACCGACTTTATGGACATACACTAATTAACAATGCAAGAAATTTTAGTTGAAAATTTTACTTATCCGTCAACTGACTGATGCCTTTTCTACGTACAATAGCCATCCCTGGCTGTTGGGTTTATGCTTGTTTATAGCTTCTGTGTCTGAGGATTATACGCATTCCCCCTTTGGGGAAAGCGTAAACAATCAAGGCTGATTGTTTTACATTTCTCAACCTGACAGGTAGGGATCGAATTATAACGCAAAATGGTATCTTTACATACCTTTAAACCCCAGATAATCAGGGATAAATCCACCGATGGCTTAGAGGAAACTGCCGCAGAGCCAACGGAGAAGTCAAGTGGGTTCGGGAAGTGAAAACATCGGATACTAAACATAAGTGGAATGAGAATGACGTGCTGTCTATTATGGATTGTGGCTAATGACGCTCTTTCGAGTCCTCAATTGTCCTAAAAATCTACTGTCCCAAATTTCCTTTTTCCTGCTTCTTTTTTCCTGCGATAAGACAGATGATCTTCCAGGAATAATAATCGTCAGTTGCTCGCTGACATTTACGGCTATAAAAACACCCGCTGCTCCCTCAATGTTGTAACCAAGAGACGAATCGATGGCACCGGCAGTTATGCCCGAAGGAATACCAAAATTGGCCTCCACGGAAACTGAGTATCCACCGATTTCAGAAAAAACATCTCCCGGAATTGTAAACGATGAAGGCTCAGGACTAAGAAATCGTGATTCGTAATCATCTGCAGGCCAGGGAGACTCTACCTTAACCTGAACTGAAGTCGTGTTTTTCGTTGATTTCCAGTCAATGTTCAAAGGAGTGTTGATGACATGACTGGAGCTATCCTCTAAGTTTTCAATGGTTGGTGCCGAAGGCATTATGGCGTTCCCCTTTGCAATCAGGCTATTGCCCACACGAACTTCCAGCATATACACTGTTCCTTCCTTGTACTCCAACGTACCCGTAGTGTCGGAATAGTTACCGAAATCGTCCATAGTAAGTTGTACGTCGTTGATTTCGATATCCGCATTTTCTATGGGCTGTGAGTCTTTCTCAATTGTCGCTTGGGCACAACCGAAGAGACCAAACTTGATTACCTGTACCTTCACATAGTAATCGTTTGTCGGGGTGTAAATATCGGCAGTTATTTCGTCCTCATCGTCGTCCGAATCCGAGGGACTTTCACAGCCGGGAACGGTGAACTGTACCGAAATTGCCATGGATAGAAAAAGCGGAATCATGGCAATCTTTTTCAATATACGCATAACCTACGCTTTCTGATGGAAAAGTGAGAGGTAAAGGGGCCCATCTAAATGATGGACCCTTTAAGCTTTAGCTTTGAGTGGGTTGATTAAAATGAATACCCGACAACGATCTGAAATACATTGTTCTTCATATCGATATCCTCATCATACGCATTTTTCAGTCCAAGTGAGTAACGGGCTTCTACCTCAACTATGCCAAGATTGTATCCAGCACCAATGATAAGACCAAAATCCATGCCATTCAAATCATCTGATTCAATATCTTCTTCCTCCTCTTCTGACTCACCATCAATATCAAGTTCAATCTTAGATTTCCCATTTAGAAATAAACCAAATGATGGTCCTGCAAGTACCCTCAGGTTTTCGTTTAAAGAATAGACCACTAATGGGTTAACATCAAGATAGTTTAGACCGATAGTGCCCTTCATCGACATGGTCACACCAAAGAAGTCCAATTTCTCCTCAATCTTGTAGCCTTTTTGTGAGAACATGACCTCAGGTTGAATTGAAAGCTTCTCGTTAATCTCATACGTCAGATACCCTCCAACAGCAAACCCAATTTTGGAATTCGCATCTTCAACATCATCACCAGCAACATTTGCAAGATTCAAACCAACTTTCACACCCTTCCCTGTGATCCCTTGTGCTGATACGTTGGTTGCAAGAAATGCAGTCATCAAAACTGCCAGTAGGACAACTGTTAGTTTCTTCATATCTGTTACCTCCTCATTGACTCGGTTTTTTAGGAAGGGGTGGCTGAATGCTGTAAAAAAGACACTTTTCTCTTCGTAAATAAAACAAAAATTACCTTCCCTAATGTTATTTTTATAATGTAATCTACCCTAAATAAAAATGCAAGAAATTTAATTTATTTTTTTCCTATGGAAAATTAGTTGAAATATTTACCCCCATAGGAAGTTAATATATGGAATATCTTTTATATTTCTAAAATACTCACCAACCTTCTAAATTATACTGACTTTTAAAACTGAATGTAACGCAAGATACCCATCTTGTCCTACTTTAGAACAGGCAAGGACTTTGTCCGCCCGCCAGCTGGCGGGCTGATGCCTTTTCTACTACGTACAATAGCCATCCCTGGCTGTTGGGTTTATGCTTGTTTATAGCTTCTGTGTCTGAGGATTATACGCATTCCCCCTTTGGGGAAAGCGTAAACAATCAAGGCTGATTGTTTTACATT
>JADFPG010000066.1:0-8933 GCA_022562455.1 Fidelibacterota bacterium
GAGCAAAATGTGGCATTTGCATAAATGATGGGGTTATCAGGTAGGCTCGAATCAGTAATGATGATGCCATCATTAGCGGCATCGACTGCTCTTTTATTTATGAGCAATTGCTCTTCTATCTGCTTATGCTCGGTAATGTTTCTTATAAAGACAAAGGCTTTCCAGTGAGGATCATCTGCCTTACCACTGATCATCGCTCCGTTCAGAGTAATGGGTATTCTTGTCCCGTCCTTTTTAATTAATTCTTTTTCATATTCTTCAAAATATCCTCGTTTTAAGAGCTGCCGATATGCTTTATTATCTAATTGGGAGAAAATTTCCGGAGTTAGTTTTTTGAATTTTGATTTTTTTAATTCTTTTTGGGTATAACCAAGCATATCAATAAACGCCCTGTTGAAATCTACTATTATCTCCTTTTCATTAATGACTACAATACCATCCTTGGATTTTTCAAAAATAGATTTATAATAAGCCTCAGATGTTTTTTCCCCCATCGGTGTGTGATGGATATCCTTGGCTTCAAATAGTATATTCCGCTGAGGCAATTCGAATATTTCTTGGTCGAATCGATCCATAATCTTTCGTTTGAACTCTATAGCAACTATTTTTTTATCAATTTTGATAGTCATTTATTCCAGACTTGATCAATGAACGAATTAATACCTGATCTTAATTTGATAGGGCGTTATTTGCTTTTTCACAAGATGAACCTGGCTACGCCGTTTTTCCTACCCCCAGTTTGATCATGAACATACAGAATTCCGTTATTGGTATAGAACCTTAAAGGTTAAGTCGAACAATTGCTGTCTGCGATACTTTTGTAAGAATTTTTCCCCCAACCCTTAGTATTCGAGCTCATATCATAAGCTTTCATGAATTAATCATCCTTCGTGCCGCACGTCCCAGTGGATCCGGAACTGCGGGAGCAAGGTGGATCATTCACAAGCGAACGATAGACAATTTCTGTATGAGGATACTTTCCCATGAGTTAAGCACATTTGCTTGTTCACTTGTGGTAGATATTCAGTAAACCGGTTTTCATACCGACACATTGGGACTAAATTGGTTTTGATGAATTCTCGGTGAAAAATCATGTACGATTTGAACGGGTTCAATGATAGGATATAGCTTATGAACAATCCAAGTTAATAGGGTGACTTTAACCAAACGCCGGCGATGGCGTAATATTCCAACTTATCTCTATAGGTTCTGCATACCTTGACCCATAACTTTTTTCGTGCTCCACCATCTTCGTCTCCACGCTCTGAAAATAGGTTCTTAGAATAATCGCCAACCTATCTCTCTCCACAGAAAACAGTATCGATAGTTTCTCCCCTGACACATCTAATGGGAATGTTTGACTGACAATATCGATAAGAGTCTGCATAATGGTTTGACGAAGATCCTCTAAATCTTCACAGTTTAATGCGTAGCTTATTCCAAATACCGTGAGTTTTCCTATTATCAAATTGTCCACGTCAACTGGTATTTCAAGACAGGAATCCATCTCCGCCAAGTAACTACCTGGAGAATTGGGATTGTTGAATAGTTCATCCAATATCTTATCAATTTCTTCTCTAACGTGGGAGGAAGGAAACACTGCAAATTCATCTGTTATTTCCTTCACCATAACGGCTTCAAGTTTATCGGCAGCTTCAGCGGCTGTCTCTACAATCCGATTAATGAACGGTAACATTCTACCGAGAAATCTCATGATCTATGCTCCTATTTGTCCTTTGGATGTGTATTACTTGCTTAGTGGGGCAATCGAAATGCAAGCCCAACTTCGACAAACGTACCTTCACCCTTTTCAGTTAGACCCAATCCGCCATTTATGTCAATTTGAACTACAGGGAATGGTCGGTAATTAATACCCCCATCAACCGATTGTGCTAATCCAGGAAAGCCACTTGTGAGTACATGGCCATATGCTTCAATGAAAACACCGATCTTGTCTGTTAGATCATATCCTACACCCGCCGTGTAGAAAACCGTAAAGGTTTCGCTGTACGATGACCCACCGAGATTAAAATCTAAACCGATATCACCCATAAAAGTGGATAAAGCAGCAAAGAATTTATACGTTGCTCCGTCGAAGGAAAAACCGTCGTCCCTATTTGACACAGAAACAGTCACATACAATGCACTTTCCGGACGTTTTCCATCCTCTTTGGTCATCTGGTACATTATGCCACCCATGAATCCTCCATAAAAAGGCTCATGATCTGTTATTATATCATCAAGTGAGAATCGCAGTTCTATTCTATTCGTAAGCCCCATCCGTACCAACACATTTCCACTCCTACTCTCATTTTTTCTCCAACCTGATTCGACTTGGAAAAATCCTTTGGGTACGACGGTGCTTGGTTCACCTGCACTTGGCCGTCCTGCAGAAAACTGTGGCGATTCCTGTCCCGTAATAATAATCGGTATGAAAAAAGGTAGTAATAACCGGATATTAAACGACACTATTATTACCCTTGTAAATCATTATCTTTTTCGAAACACCGTGGTTTAGTCCACTACTAATTGAAAAAATATACAGTGATCAACTATATGTCTTATGGGTATCAAATTATTTCTTCTACAAGAAAATTAATAATCTTTCGATTGATTGATTGTGAAGTCCTAAAAGAAGCAATACTCGTTATTATTAGTACAAAGGATAAAAAGCACACCTTTGTCACCATCAGCCCAATAACTACGGTATTGAAGATCACTTTTTTAAATACATCCCTTAAACCAATGTCAGTGATTTTATTTATTCCCATTTTATTATAAATTGATAAGAATCCCATTATTTTCCCCAATAAGTAGGCGTAAAAAATTCTCTTATTTTGTCAATAATTCGCACTAATTTGGATTCCCGGCGATATTCGGCAAAGGCCTGCAAAATAATCTTTGTTTTTGGTTCTGGAACCATTATGGTTCGGAGCTCGCTGAATTCGGTAAAGTATTCGTTCATGATGTCCCCTTTTTTTATAGTATTCATTTGACAAACTGGTCTTGAAAATCATCCGTAATTGTGTGAATTAGTACGCCTGGTCTCATTATGCATTCTTGAAGCGGCTTCCGGTTTATCCGACAGCATAAATTCTCTCATCTTCTTCAAACTGAGCCTTAACAAACGAGAAATATGTCCCTGTGAAATTCTCAATTCCTGAGCTATTTCAGATTGGGACATGTCATATTCAAAATAAAGAACCACAATTGTTCGTTCCCGGTTGGTAAGTACTTTTTTGGCGAAATCCAAGCTTATATTATCAATTAGCGCGTCTTCAAAGTTTTCGCCAGCTAAGACATCCATAACTGAAAAAGAACCGTCGTTCTTTTCTCTGGAAATTGGTCCATCTAGCGAGGAAGGTGCATAAGCTTCATTTAGTTCGATAATTTCTATCACCTCTTCTTCCGATCTTACTATATGTTTCGCTATTTCTGAAATAGTAGGTGATCGTTGCAACGAATTAGTAAGGAATTCGACCTCGTTCAACACTTGATTTCGCGAATCTTTCATCCTCCTCGGGACCTTAAGATACCACCCGTTATCACGAAAATTATGTTTGATTTCTCCCACAATATAATGGGTCGCGAATGTCGCCAATTTCGTACCATTATTCGGATTGAAATTTTCAATCGCTTTGATCAGACCTACGATTCCTACCTGAACCAAGTCTTCATATGCGATTCCCCGACCTTTGAATCTTTTGGCAAGGAGTGACACAAGCCCAAGGTGTTGAAAGATCAGGTGTTTCCTTTCTTCATTATCCTCCCGTGCGTATGTAGATTTGCGATAACCAACAATATTTATTGGTACCATTTGGTTTCTTTCTCCTTTACTCCCGTGCGGGATAACCTCGAGACGTTTTGATGTTGGTTGTTGCAATTCCATCCTTCCTTCTATCATTAACTCGCTTTCAGTTTGTTAAGAATTTGATCATTTTAACCTCAGTACCTTGATCCACAATACTATTCACTTGTACTTCATCCATAAGGCTCTTAATCAGAAATAAGCCAAGTCCTTTACCTCTTGATAAGGGAACATTATTGGCATTTAAAATTTTGGTATCGAAACCTTTACCTGTATCTTTTACAACCATTGATAACGAACCCTTCTGGATTAAAAACTTGATTGTAATATTATTCCCGGTTTTATTTAGTTGGTACGCATGTTTGATAACATTGCTACAAGCTTCTGAAAGAGCAATCTTCAAATCCTCTATGGTATCAAAGGTGAGTGACAACGATGACCCGATTCCGGATACAACCAATCGTGGAATAATCAAGTAGTTTACGTCTGCCGGAATTCCAACGTAGATTTCCTTACCAGAAGCATAATTACCAGTTTCATGGAAATCAATACCCCAGCGCCCCGGCTCTTTTCTAAAAGCCTGGTTGAATACATCTTTACCTTCTACGAAATTACCTTTATTCGTAAAAATAAGACTGATTTCGGTAAGTGCTTCCATGAAAGAAAAGCGTCGAAAATTCTCTAGAAATCCATCAGTTTCATTCCACTTTTTAGTAACGGGGAATGATATCCCTTTAAGCAACATATTTTTCTCCGTTTGCAATAAATACACTGTTTCCCTTTTCAACCGATTGAGATCCCGATGAATTACCATTTGACGAAGGCTGAAATAGAAATTCGTACAAAATAGGTCTGTTTAATATTCCATTTAAGTCTACCCAATACTGGAATAGTGCCTGAGCTTTTTTGGAGTCCAAGCGAATTGTCCCATCCTCTAAATAGACGAGTATTCCAGTACTGCTGAGTTTATCTATTACTGAAACTCCCGCTACAACATTATGACGAAGAAACAGGGCAATTTTTCCAACTTCATATGGTGTGAATTCAACTTGTGGCTTTCTCAAATCCAAATCCTTCTTGTATCCGTACGTACGTAAAAAGAACCGGATACTATTAACGCCAAAGTTGGCATGCAAAATACTGGAAAACGTTTCCTCACCAACTCTCCGGCCCAGAGCACGGAGAGCATTGATCGTCGCTTCACCTTTCGTTGTCCTCTTATACATCCTTTTTCCATCCGTCATCATTTCAGCAACCAGGGAGAATTCTTGAAGCATTCTAAGATGCCGGCTTAATTCTTTTATCGGTTCCTTTTCTTTCTGTTCAAGCAGCTCTGTCAGGCTCTTTTCCCTCTCCAACATTTGTAATAGCCTAAACCGGAAGAATTCGCCTCGTGGAGAACTTATGACAGTATGAAGGTTTGCTAATTGTACCGCCCGACGATCTAATATTCGAATTTTTCTTTCCTCTTTCACTTTTTTATGTTTTTCTCTATGGGTAGCAAGTGGCTGGCGTTTACCAGTAACATTATTTTCAATGGCGGAGGTCATGAAGAACGATTCAAATTGTTCGGCAAATTGAGAGGCGAACAACCGCCTAAAGGTGGAATCCTCTAATAATTCATCTATGTAAAGTCTATCGTCACTGAATTTATTTTTATATTCTTCATTCAGGAGGATTGACATTACACAATCATCAGTAGAATTATTTCCGGTTCTAAATGAATCAGGCAAACCTATTTGTAAACCAAGGTACAGGGCGAGGAAAACGGGTTGTACTTCCGGTGATAAATCGAATAACTCTAATAATGGACCACCAAACAACAGTAATTCGCCTGGAATGCCTGGAACGCCAAAACCGATCAGAAATACCATTGGGATAGATAGAAAGAGTTGAATGGCTGTCAAATCGACTCCCAGGATGTTAGCTACTGCACCCGCTAAAACAATCACACAAATCATCGTGCCATTGATACTCAAGTAACTACCAACCCCAATGGTAAATTGTCGAACCTTTGTACGAACTTTTGGATAATGGCGTTTAACGAGGTAAAGATTCAGCGGGGTTGCCAGTGCTTCTGAACTGGTTGCCCACAGTAGGGGATACACTTTTGACCAATATCCCTTAAAATATTTTTTTATTGAAAAATCTTTTACCTTAACCTTTGTTATTACTAACAATCCGAAATGCCAGAGAATACATGCTAAACCGATGACCAATGAAATAAGTACATAGATCCATACCATGCTGTAGTCACTGTTCATTTCGGGTTCCCAACCAAAAATGGAAATATGTTTTAGGGATGTAGGTTCCGTAACTGTTTTTTCTTTCAGCATTATCAGATTCGTAATTTTTTCATTAATCTCGGGGGACTTTACTTCTATCGCGAGCAAACTATTAATCTGTTCATTATACCCCGACACTATTTGATCATTCAATCTCGTATCGATCTGGGATACATATATACCAATGGACAACATAAAGACAGGAATGATAGGAATAAAATACTGGCCCATATTCTCTACACCATTCAAAATCTTGCGCATAAAGCGTTCATAACGTGGGTATTTCTTAGCCACCAATAGGGAGGCCACTGCGAGATACATGGCATAGAAATAATGACTGGTCAAAAACATATGTATCAAGTTCTGGCCAGTCGTTTTTAATGACGTTATCAGACTGCCTGAGCTCCCACCACCATAAAAGGAAAGATCAAAAACGAACCAGGTAAATAAGACCGCCCAAAATAACGATAGTAAGCGTCTAACGGAAAGCCAGAAAATTGCATACGATATGAAATCACTACGTTTCCCTTTCCTGGCATTGACCATTTGCGCCAAGGAAGGAGCTAATATGATAAAGATAATGAGAGGAGCGAATAGCCCATAAAATTCTATAAAGCCATCCATGGCGCTGAAAACGCCATCAGCTATACCGGGAATACCCGATATTAGAACTCCTACAATAAAGCATATGACTACTATAAGTGCTAAATATTTTTCAAAAACACTAATAAAATTCTTATACGAATCAATCCAGGTCTGAATCTTTGATGCCAGACCGTCTGATTCAAATCGTTGGTATCGATTGGATTGATACTCTAATACTTGGCCATTATTTTCACTTCCATTTTCCAATAATTCTGTCCTAAACCTGGATTCAGCTGCGTCATTTTTAATACTTTTCATAGTTGTATTTTGTTAAAAATCTCCAATTAAAGATAATTTTAGAGCAATGGCTCTTAAAACAACCAAGAGCCATTGCTATAAACAGACGACCTAATCATCGGTCATTTCAGCCACGAGTTGTTGGATCACACTCTTCTTGAATTCCGGATTTGATATTGCTTCTTCAACTATCTTTTTGCGAAAGTTCGGATCCTCTTCCAACAGGTCTTCGAGCTCATCGGCCACATCTTCCGCAAGTTCTTTAAGTACACCCGGATCGCTGACGAGGGCAGTGATAATTTCATCTACCAAAGTCTCGTCACTCAACATTTGGCGAACATCTGATTCTTCTATGAATCCCATAGTGATTCTCCTTCTTTTATTTGATTTAGCGGGGGTTCGACATTATTAATCAATCAATACTAATTATCGAGAACCCCCATTGAACTTGTTAATCTTCATGCTTATAAAATGGCAAATACCGTGCCATTCATGATCTTTGGGCTTATATAATAATAAAGAAATCCTTTTAAATTTTTACATCTGTCGACGATCAATTAGATAAGATTGGAATATTTAAAAAAATATAGGATGGTCCGTAAGCTTTTGAGATGAGAGATTATTTCCAGAAAATTTTTCTGGAAAAGGAGGTTAATCTTTCTGTTTGGTTATTAGTTTAGTAATTGGTACTGGTACAAATAACAAACAAGGAACTAAGAATAAAACTATTATAAAAATATTCCATTGATAGTCCTTTTAAAAAGGATTGTTTTCTTAGATATCAAAAAAGAAAATTAACAATCATAATGACGGCTAAAACTCTTTATATCAATTGGGATCGTTCGCTTTATATTGGCGTAGTTTATTTCTTAAGGTGCGAGCAGTAATACCCAGCATTTTTGCTGCACGGGCACGGTGATTATACGTTTTTCTTAAAGCGGCATAAATTAATTCCTTTTCCATTTCTGTGATTGTTGAAAGAGACCCGTCAGGATCACAATAAAGATCAGTAGGAGATTGATAGGAGTCAAAGGAAAAATGTTTATATGTTAGGTCTACTTCCTCACCCGAGTTTAGAATTGCTCGCTCAATCAAATTCTTCAACTCCCGCACATTACCTGGCCATTCATATTGCATCAAGTTTCTACGGATGGCATTATTTATTCTCTTCTCTTTATAAGCATATTTCTCTTTAAACTCTTTAAGAAAGTAATCCACTAGAACATTGATATCTCGAATCCTGGACCTAAGGGGAGGGATTATTATAGGAAATACATTTAACCTATAAAAAAGATCAGATCTAAATTTTCCTTCCTTGATTAATTGATAGATATTCATATTTGACGTAGCAATAATTCTGACATCAACAGGAATTTCTTTGGTGCTTCCAACCCGAATAATTTTCCCTTCTTGAAGGACACGTAACAGTTTAGCTTGCATGGCGATGGAGATTTCAGTGATCTCATCTAATAGTAGAGTACCTCGATCTGCATCTTCAAAAATGCCCTTGTGTCTCCCATTAGCACCGGTAAAAGCCCCTTTTTCGTATCCAAAGAGAATACTATCAAATAATGTCTCGGGAATAGCAGTACAGTTGATTTTTAGAAAGGGTTTGTTGGCACGAGGGCTATTGGCATGTATTGCTAGCGAAACAAGCTCTTTTCCAGTCCCACTCTCTCCTTGAATAAAAACTGGAACTTCCTTATCGGCAACTACAATAATCTTGTTTAGAACATCTTTAATTGCTTTACTAGTACCCACTATTTTTTCAAATTTTTCCCTTGACTTCCCCCGGCCATGTCGTACATTTACAAAAGAACCAGGTTCCATCCCTAAGAGGAGCCAACCCAAAAGCCCGAAAGGCCAAACGAAAATGAACACCACGAAAAACAACCATCCGATCGTCCTGGCCACGAAAAAGCGGCCACATTTCGCCGGACTTGATTTCCACGCCCCAA
>JADFPG010000066.1:8943-15568 GCA_022562455.1 Fidelibacterota bacterium
CTTTATCTTGGATTCTATCTGGGGAATAGAAAATGGTTTGGTTACAAAATCAGCAGCCCCTTTTTGTAAAGACTCAACTGCTAAGGGAATGGTTCCAAATCCTGTCAGAATGATAAATCCAACATCAGGGTATTGTTTCTTCACAATTTCCAGCAATTCGATACCATTCAATTTTGGCATTTGTAAATCGGATATTACCAAGTCGTATTTCTCTAATTTAAGAGCTTTTATTGCAGATATTCCATTTTTACTAACATCTACATTATATCCCCGATCAGAAAGAGTTTCGTGGAGCAACGACCTCATCTTGTAATCGTCATCAACAACCAGCAAATTTTTCATGAATGGATACTCCTAAATATTATACCGGTATGGCCATTAGGACAGGTATAATATTTTCCACTTATATAAGAAACAAGTCGGTAGATTATTAGAATAAAATTATTTCTACTATTGTTGTAAATAAGTTTTGAAAGTATATGACAACATGAGAAACATTTAAAGAAAGTCCTATCGTGATCTCGAAACATTGACAATCTTGACAATATGCCCCTTACCAGTTGGGTTTGTCTTAATTAATCTCTAAACGCTTTAATGAGCTTGGTGATAATTTTTTCCCGAAATTCTGGTTTTTTAGAAGTAATAGAAAGTAATTTTTGTCTAAACGTCGGATCATCCTTAAGAATATCGGCTATTTCATCCCCTAAGTCCTCAACAATCTTGTTTGTCATATTTGAATCACGAAGGGCGTAGTCGATTATTTCATTTCTTATATCATCGTTCTTCAGAAATTTTATAACATCTGTTTTTTTGAATACATCCATAGTTTATTCTCCTATTTTTTTACACTAGGCACTTTTGAGCTCTATCTATCCATTAGCCATCCACCAGCTGGCGAAACTAAGACACAAGGTAACCATTATTAATGTATTATAAGTAGGTGGTGGGGAATTCTTCATCAAACAAGTCCTTCTTTGTAAAGTTGTATAAACCCCATATTTTTATCTTCCTTCCTACTCTTCGTGGCTCGGTGTTGATTATTCCGGGTTAGTTAGCGGAAAAGATTAATAAAACAATCCTTTAGCCACCTTCCGTAGAATTCTATCCCGCAGATGCGGCGTTTTCATGACCCTTTTCAGAAGTTCTTGTTTAAGGGAAGATAATATCTCACCCCGAAAGTTGCTTTGTAGAATCTCCGAAACTGGCGGGAAATATGGTTCTTCTTCAATTTCTTCTACTGCCTCATCCGCCACAGCAGCAAGGGGTTCTTTTTCAATTTCTTCTATGGTCTCCTCGGCAACGATAGCGACAGGGGGTTTCTGTTTTTCTTCCTGTTTATTTTCTTCAACGATATCCTGGGCAGCGTTTATCAATCGTTGGGCAACCGCGGGCGTCAAAGCAACCTTCTCGATTAAATCCCCACGATTGGCATTTGCTAATGAGAAGATCGTATCAAATCCCGTAGTTCTCAGTTTTTTAGCTATAGTCGGGCCAACACCTTTGACCCTCACTAGTTCACTTTCTACGATCTCTCTGGCGGTTTCTACCAAGCGTTGAGCAACCGAAGGTGCCAAAGCAACCTTCTCAATAATATCTTTGTAACCAGCGCTCGATAATAAGGGGATCGTTTCAAATCCCGCATTTTTCAGCTTTTCTGCTGTGGTTGGTCCAATACCTCTCACTCTTTCTAGTTCAGTCATTTTAGTACCTCTCTTATGGTTGGATTGTTTAATCATTGAAATTCATTATGATTAGCTTTACTCCGCTCTTATCATCCTTATCACTCTCAACATATTTTAAAACAGAATCCATATTATTATATTTAGGTTTTCTATACTTTAAGTTAGGGAAAATAACCCTGACACCCTGGGCCTCTAATTTTTTAATAGTTGCCAAATCAACTTCATCCAAATCATCTAAACTGATATTCTCAACATTTTCTGAATTAACCGGCAAATGGTTTCCACTGATTTTGTTTAACTTTTGATTGACTCTTTCAATGGCCTCTTCTTTGAGATCCCGGGATCCATTATGTAGGGTTAATTCCTCAGAAACGCTCCTATGCCCAATTATTCCGAGTTCCCCTTTCAATTCCTCTTTCAATTCTCCAATAACCATCGTTTTCATGACATCCAACATAAAATCATGCATGGTCCCTTTAAGTGCTTCCTGATTTCTTTTCCGTATGGCAGCCTGCTTGATCTCCGGTGTCAAGATTTGTATAATATCGTTCTTAACTTCGTTTACAATTGATCTTTGCCTTGTTTCTTTGGGTATTCGTTTCATTGTTATTAAATTTCCTTTCCTTAATTATTATGCCCACTTTTACCAAAATCTAAACATTCACGAAATTATCTTTATAGAGTTTGGTCATTTTTTCTTTTGATGGATATAGTTTTGTGTACAATACCAACCCCAACTTTCATTTTATTGATCTAACAGTTTTCTTACCTTATTTAAAAGTGTTCCCGGTATAAATGGTTTAGCTATGAAGTTTACTGTTTCTTCATCTATTCCTTTATTTTTTATTACATCTCCGGCATAACCACTAATAAAAATTGCCTTCATATCCGGCTTTATTTTCTTAACCGCATCATAAAGTTCTTTTCCATTCTTCTTGGGCATAATCGCATCGGTTATTAGAAGCTGGATTATATCCTTGTTAGCTTTGAATTTGTTGATGGCATCTTTGCCATCTACGGCCACAATAACTGTATAGCCAGCACTCTCTAGAGCATTCTTCAGGATCTTTCCTATGACTGCATCGTCCTCTGCAATCAGGATGGTCTCCGTAACTTCTACTTGTGAGACATCGGATATTGACATTGATCCTAATTTTAAAACCTCACCGTTGGTTATCGGGAGAAATATCTTAAATGTGGTCCCCTTCCCTGGTTCGCTGTCGATACTTATGTGACCCTGGCTCTGTTTGATAATTCCGTACACGATTGATAAGCCCAATCCGGTCCCTTTGCCTACCTCTTTCGTCGTAAAGAAAGGTTCGAATATTTTCTCTTTTCTTTCATAATCCATCCCTGTACCTGTATCTCTAACGGAGAGAAGAGCATACTTCTCGGCTCGCTTTTCATCCTTAATCATTACCCCTTTCTCATTTACATCTACAAGCCCTGTCCTGATTGTTATAGAACCTTTATCCGATATGGCATCCCTGGCGTTTGCCACAAGGTTTATCAATACTTGCTCTATTTGTCCTGCATCGGAGTTGATGATTAAATCTTCATCGGCAAGCATTGTCTTTAGTTCAATCTCTTCATCAATTAGTTGTAACAAAAGGAGTTCCGCTTTTCGAACAATCTCATTGAGATTAACAGGGTGTGGTCTTATTGCTTGTTTTCTGCTGAAAGTAAGCAGCCCCTGGACCAGATTAGCAGCCTTGGTTGAAGAGTCAATTATCTCTGCAACATACGGCTTTAATGATTCATTATCCTGGATCCGGGTCATTAACAAGTGGCTATATCCCATTATAGCTGTGAGAATATTATTGAAGTCATGGGCAATCCCTCCTGCCAGAAGACCTATTGCTTCCATCTTGTGAGATTGGCGAAGCTGGTCCTCTATCCATTGTCGTTCGATAGCAGCACCCATTATGTTTGCTGCCATCTTGAGCGTCTCTATTTCTATTTCCATCCACTCCTTTTCAGCTCCACACACGTCAAAACCAATTGACCCCCACCATTTTCCCTCAACGAAGATCGGTATTATTAGGATGGATTGTACACCAGCAGACTCTAAGACCTGGCGTTCGTTCTGTGGAAATTCCCTCACCAAACCGTACAAGGATTTCCCCTGGCTCAATATGTTTACCCAACGATCAAATTCATACTCAACCATCTGAAAGTTTTGAAAATTATCGGAATCATTTCGTGGCGTGACGCCGACGGCAGTCCACTCGTACCACCTGCCAGCCAGCAATGCACTAAATTCATCGGTATGGTTCTTGCAGATATAAACCCGAGAAACATTGGTTACAATACCAAGGCGTTTAATAACCTCCTGTAAACTTTGCTCCGTATCTGGCATGTGGAGAAGTCGTTCAGCTGAAAATGCTACCGCCTGGAGTATTTCATCCCGCCGGTGTAGGGCTTCCTCGATCTGTTTACGTTTGGTGATATCTTTATGAATAATTATAAAATGGGTGAGTTTTTCAGCAGTATCATATACCGGACTCAGGGTCATTTCATTCCAAAATGGGGTTCCATCTTTTTTGTAGTTTAGAACTTCACAGATAAGATACCGGCCTTTTCTAATAGCCGATCTGATCTTCTTTCTAGATTTGGGATCAGTTCTTTTGCCCTCTAAAAAGTGAGGGGTTTTTCCAATAACGTATCTTGGGGTATACTGGGTTATTGAGTAAAATGCAGCATTTGCATAAATGATGGGGTTATCAAGTAGGCTCGAATCAGTGATGATGATGCCATCATTAGCGGCATCGATTGCCCTTTTATTTATGAGCAATTGCTCTTCTATCTGCTTGCACTTGGTGATGTCCCTGTTATTGGCATGATACCCAAGTAACAAACCCTGCTCATCCTTCACCGGCTCACAAGTGTGTTCGACCCAACGTATCTCACCACCCTGCCTTTGGATTCGGAATTGAACTCTATTTAACCCGGGCGCTTCTTTAACTTTTGTGAGATGTTCAGCCCATATTTCCTTGTCTTCAGACAAAATTATCTCTTTCAGAAGGGACGGAGTATTCATAAACTGATATGATATATAACCAGTAATACACTCACAGGAAGGGGAAACGTAACGTATTGTTCCATTGGGGGGTTATTCCAGCACTCCCAGTAGTTGGTAAAAACTGAGGTAGTCTGATAATGTTTTCCAGACATTTGTCCCCGTCTTGCTGATTATGTTGGAATTCTAATTCTTCAGATTCAAGCATGATTTTGTGCAATTCTATTAGTTAATGAATGGACTTTTATTCCACTTTTTTTGTCTAGTTGATAATTCTGTTATTGTTTCTTTACGATTCTTATTCAGATGATAATGATAGCGATTATGTACTTTATGTCTTTAATGTTTATCGTTGTTGATTAAATCTTTTATAACGCGGGGAATCTCAAAAAATTCATCTGATTTAACGAAAAAGAAATCTGCGCCCAAGTTGGAACAAACCGTTCTGAATTGTTGAGAAGGATAATTGGTTAACATGATTACCTTAGTTAAAGGATTTTCTTCTTTAACAATTTCTAAAACATCGATTCCACTCGTGTCGGGCATTGAAATATCCAGAATAACCACATTGGGATGGGAGTTGCGAAAAATATTTAGGGCCTCGGTTGTATTGGCGGCTTGATAAATATGTGTAACCCCATTTATTTTAGAAATTACTTTTTTAAGCCGATCTCGAATAAGTTGTGAATCATCAGCTACTAATATTTTCATTGCATCCCCTTTATTTATTTTTTCGAATTATTGCAGATATACATTCCAAAATATAAATACCGAGAACTTTCTTTAAAATAGGAGCAAGTCTAATTATTCCCTCAGAATTTGTGAAAGGCTCTATCAGTGTTTGTCCTATGGGGAATAGGAGATGTTAGAAGTTAATTTACTCCGCAAACACCGCCCCGGCGGGGTAGCGTGCCTGTCTACCGGTCAGGCAGAGATGAATGACTTTCAGGACCTGCCTGACTTCGTCATTTCCTCTGGAAGCTGTGCTCAGGTGGGCAGGATGTCGCCCTGAAATTGGTGCCATCCACCAGCCGGTGGATCAAGGCGGGAGGCTCCACAATCTACATTGTTAACGGTTTTAGCCGATGCAGAATCTTCGGTGATATTCTCCCTTTTCAACGTTCATCTGTGGAGCTAATCCGTTAAATTTTTTCTAACAGCATAAATGATGAGTTGGGCGTTATTCTTCATGTTCAACTTTTCAAGAATATGCATGCGATAGGTGCTGATTGTCTTGACGCTAAGTGACAACTCCTCAGCAATTTGGGATACAGTTTTTCCAGAAGCAATTAACAGAAATACTTGAAATTCCCTATCGGATAGTAATTCATAAGGCTCTTTTCGGGGATCACTTCTCAACTCCTTGGTTAGTAAATCCGCCACGGAAGGGGTTATGTACTGTTGCCCTGCTAATACCCTGTCTAACGCAGTCACTAAATTCTCGGGGGCGCTGTCTTTCGTGAGATACCCCGATGCACCGGCTTTTATCACTCTGATAGCAAATTGGTCTTCCGGATACATACTTATGACCAGAATAGGAAGTTCAGGATCAAGCTGTTTCAAATCCTTGACGGTCTCCAACCCGCTTCTTCCCGGTAGATTAATATCCAACAACACAATATCCCATTTCTGTTTCCCAGCTATCTCAAGAGCTTCTGCAGCAGTACCCGCTTCTCCATAAGTAACATCGTTAAAATGTTCATCGATAATTTTTATCAAACCACGCCGCAATAGAACATGATCATCCACAATCAGAATGTTTTTCATTGTAATCCGTTTATTCTCTTTTTTCTCTCATGAGGAAACTAATCAATCGGGACTGAAACCGATATCGTTGTCCCTTTGCCTTTTTCTCCTGTGATTGTCAATTTACCGCCCACTAAATGTGCACGTTCTCGCATGCCAAGCAGACCGAGAGATCCCA
>JADFPG010000188.1 GCA_022562455.1 Fidelibacterota bacterium
GTACATGGCAAACTTCGAAGAAGCACTCCACAGGCGTGATAAATCGCATTCACGATTGCCGGCGCCGGTCCGATTATAGGAATCTCCGCCGCTGCTTTGGCGCCAAAAGGTCCGGAAGGTTCATGAGTCTCAACGAATTTCACCACAATCTCAGGCATGTCAATAGCTGTGTAAATGTGATAACTATTAAAATCGGTGTTAATGGGTGCACCCTTCTCATCGAATATCATAAACTCCGATAGCGCCATCCCGAGTGACTGCGGGATGGCTCCTTCTACCTGTCCTTCAGCCATTTGGGGATTAATCACCTGTCCCGCATCAGTCACGGAAACGATCTTTTGTACTGTGACCAGACCTGTTTCCGTATCCACCAAAACATCAGCATAGGTGGCGTTAAAGGGCATTGGAGAATCAAAACTTGTATGGGAGGCAGTCGCCATGATTTGTGACTGTTTTTCCGTATAAAAAGATTTTGTGCATATTTCACCATAGGAGATACGATTACCATTTTTCGCGATCACATGCTGATCCTGAATCGTAACGGTCTTAACGCCTAATAGTTTTTTCCCGTAGTCTAGAATTTGTTGTTTTACCTTCTCCGCGGCTTTTTTCACGGCTCCCCCTGATACAAAAGTTGTACTGGAAGCATAAGCCCCTGTGTCAAAAGGTGTCAAATCGGTGTCGGATGAATAGATAATAATTTTCTCCACGGGAACTTCGAGGACTTCTGCGGCTATCTGGGCTAAAGCAGTATCGGAACCCGTTCCCAGATCCGTAGCCCCCACAAGCAAGTTAAAACTGGCATCCTCATTCATCTTGATGAAAGCTGCAGCCATATCAACACCGGGAATCCCCGATCCCTGACCTGCAACAGCAACGCCCACGCCACGCTTGATAACTCCACTTTTATCGGCACTGCGAACTTCATTCCAGTCAATTAGCAGTTTTCCTTCTTCCAGGCACTCCCTTAATCCGGTCGATTTTATAATTACGGGTAAACTGTCCTGTCCTTCTCCTAATACTTTGGCGATAGGAATTTCATCACCTACATGGTAATAATTCTTGTGTCGTAGTTCAATGGGATCAATACCTAATTCATGTGCAATTTCGTCCATCATTACCTCAAGAGCAAAGAATCCCTGAGGTGCGCCATAGCCGCGATAGGCGCCGGCAACCGGTAAATTGGTATAAACCGCTTTTGCGTCAAGACGAATGTTGGGAACCTTGTAGAGGGATAGAGTTTTTTGACTTGTGACCGTCATTACCGTCAAGGCATGGGTTCCATAAGCACCGGTATTTTCTAAAATATTCATGTCGATAGCAGTTAGAGTGAAATCTTCATTCACACCAATACGTAAATTGATGATTTGTGGGTGACGGCAACGGGCAGCGTAAAACTCTTCTTCCCGTGTATATTCGATCCGTGCTGGTCGACCGGTTTTTAGTGTCAACGCGGCACAGATTTCTTCATTCAGGATTTCCTGCTTTCCACCGAATCCCCCACCAATACGGGGCTTGATCACGCGAATTTTGGAAAGGGGGAAATTCAGTACTTCCGCCACAATTCGCCGAACGTGGAAGGGGACCTGGGTTGAAGTCCGGATTACCAAGCGGTCGTTTTCGTCCATCCAGGTCAGCGTTATGTGGGGTTCGATATGTGCTTGTTGGACATAGGGTGTGGAGTATTTTCCTTCAAACACATGTTTGGCTGATTGTAGCGCCTGATCTACATCACCAATTTCTTTGTGAATGTGAGCGACAATGTTCTTTTTTGCATCATGGATCCCTGTAGACCCGGACTCAGGATGTATAATCGTCGAATTCCCAATAGCCAGTTCAGGATCAAATATTGCGGGTAGGTGTTCATAGTCCACTTTGATTTTGGTAAGAGCTTTTTCAGCAATTTCTAAAGTTTCAGCAGCAACGACCGCAACTCGATCACCCACGAATCGAACGGTAGAATCAAGTATGAGTGTATCCCGAGGGGATATCTCAGGATAGCCCTGGCCTGCCGTCGTATAAAAATGAGGTTTGAAATCTTTGTAAGTCAGTACTGCGATAACGCCTTTTATCGCTATTGCCTGATTGATGTCGATACTTTTAATTTTTGCGTGGGCATGAGGACTATGGAGAATCTTGAGGTGGAGCAGATCCTTTATACTGATGTCGTCGGAGAAAACGGCTTTTCCTTTAACCAACGCCAGACCGTCTACTCTCACGGTTTTCTGTCCAACGACTTTCATTTGGATATCGCCTTTACCGGTTTAACATAGCCTGTGCAACGACAGAGATTTCCTGTTAGCGCATCACGAATTTCATCTTCGCTTGGTGTCGGATTCTCGTTCAGAAGGGTGACTGCCGACAAAATCATTCCCGGTGTACAATACCCACACTGAATAGCTCCTTCTTCAAGAAAATCCCGCTGGATTTTTTGCACCGTTTCTTGTGACCCAAGTCCTTCGAGCGTTTCAACGGTTCTATTTTTTACTGTGTGCATCATTATTAAACAGGCATTTTGAGTTTTACCGTCAATAAGAACCGTACAAGCTCCGCATTCGCCGTGGTCACACCCGTGTTTAACACTATATAACCACTGGCTTCGAAGGTATTCCATTAACGTCTGCCCCGGTAGGACATCAGCTTCCACAAAATTACCGTTAAGATGAAATGAAACCTTCACAGTTCTGACCTTACCCGTTTTAATCCGGTTTGAATCAACCCCTGTTTGTATGGGATTGATCCGTAATGATCAGTATAAAACTGCTTTACTGCAGTAGCACTTATGTACGTGATAAACTCATCTGTAAATTCATCGACAGATACTGAAAAGAACCCTGATTGACTTGCTCTGCCACCCACAGTTAAATCGATATTATTTCCCCTGCGAACTCCAGCCGTAATTACAAAAGCGGGGGAGGAAGGGATAAGAGCAAATCGTTTCACGGAAATTTTATCAATAGATTCTGCATCGAATTCAATTTCCGTAATTATTCCGCGACCATTCCAGTCTCGAATTTTGATCACATGTGAATCAGTAGTGAATAAAGACAAAGAAACATTCACTGCACATAAGTAGGCATATAATTCTGACTCCACTCTTTGTTGGGCTATTTCACCTCCCAAAGTTCGCTGGTTACGGATATTTTTAGAGGGGCAGGACCACTTGGCACACTGAGAAATATTCCAATCTTCTTTGTCTTTGTGGTAGTTGATTACTTCCTGTAAAGTAGCTTTTGCTCCAAACTTCGTAGTGGATTCCTTTTTGTTTATGGAGTTGTTTAATAAGTGATTTAGATCAATCAGTGTATTGATTGTCGGATCTTTTTGTGCTACCAGGTAGGTTCCACCAGAGAATAAAACCCCTGCCGCTGTTGAGGTAGTCGAAATCTTTCTACGCAGTACGAAATCACCCATCAAGGCCACATTTGAATCTAAAGGCCAATACTCAGAGACTGTAGATGTCGTGAAGTTGCGGGATATCGTGCCAAAGATCGGCGCGAATTGCCTTTCCATTGTATCTAAGCCCCCCATCATAGTTGCAGGTAATAACCCCACACCCAATATTTACGTCTTTTCCGATGAGTGCATCTCCTAAATATGTCAAATGATTGGCTTTGGATCCCTCTCCCAAAACGGTTTTTTTAAGCTCAACAAAATTCCCCACTTTACAAGCAGCGCCCAGCTGCACGTTATCACGTAAGCGACTATAAGGCCCAACACTAGTATTACAACCCAACACGGCATTTTCCAGCGAGCAATGGCTAAGCACTGTAACATCATCTTCAAGCTGAACATTATGTAAATAAGAAAATGGGCCAATCGTTACCTGATTGCCAAGTGTTATGTTTCCTGACAATATAACATCAACATCAATACAAACATCATAACCCGCTGTAACTTTACCACGAATTACCACACGTCGCGGATCGCGAAACATAACACCCGCCG
>JADFPG010000067.1:0-594 GCA_022562455.1 Fidelibacterota bacterium
GTTTTGGGTAACCAGCGCCACCCGAAATCTTTAAATACATTTCCCACGTTTCTCGGCATCTGATAGACCCAATGGTTATGCCTATTTTACAATGAGTATTTTTGCCGAGTAATCATGAATAACATATGTACTGTCAATATGTGGATGAGGATTAACATCAATTAGTTCAACATTATAACCAAAAGCCGTTGTATCATTAGTAAAGTCTGAATTGGTATGCAAATGAAGTTCTGCCTTGTTGTTGCTTTTCGAGAATGTAAGAATCAATTCAGCATCTCCCTCCCACTTACATACAGCACCCGTTTGGCATCTTGAGTCGGTTACAAGTGAATCAAAGGAAAGAGTATAACTATGAACGGAATTTGTAATTGTATCTTGGTATGCAATTTCAACAGTATCACTAATTGTCAGTGATATCTGGTTTTGGGACTCGACCTCATTCTCATCGGTGCCACCAATTTTGAGTGATATCTGGTTTTGAGGCCCAACCCCATTCTCATCATTACAGGTAAGACAAAAAGAGGCAACCAAAAACAACGCAACAAATTTTACCATTTTCATGTATTAATCCTATGTTCAAATAGGTCAACTCGT
>JADFPG010000067.1:604-15331 GCA_022562455.1 Fidelibacterota bacterium
AGTATGTATAAACAATTGTTCTTACAATCCCTATTTAATGGTATAAACACAATTGCGTTTATTTCTCATTTACCAACACTCCTTTTACATAATTTTTATTACACATAACTCGTTTCTGGCCTTCTAATATTATAGATAAATAATTTATTCATCGATTCAGAGGAACAGAAACAGTAATCTGATGCGTCGTCACTCGAGCTTCTTCGAGGGTTAAAGGACCACTTGGAGCAATGATGAAGTCGGCACCTGTTGTTACCATCCATCCATCTTCAATCATCCATCCCCAGTTTTGCTGCTCAACTCCAGGACGACCTGTGCCGGTAGTAGTTCTACCCATATACCTTAACTGAAATCCGGGAAACTTTAACGTAATTCCCCAACTTGGTACCCACTCCAGCCAGTGCTCGTTCTGGGTTTCATGGGATTCCTCAATATTATTTTCCTGCTCAAGCCAATACCGGTATGACTTCATCTGTAACCCCAATTGCAATCCGAAACGATTATTTTCTTGTCTAAGACCAACCCGAATCAACCAGTTAGCGAATTCGAAGTCGTTTTCAACAGTCTTACCTCCGGCAGGAATAATCTTTCCACTTTCCGTTTCGATAGCCGTATCTGTATTTGCCCAGGTGTTACTCCAGATAGGTTCATAGATTAAATCAATTCCAAAGGCAGCCATATCTTCCATCATGGAAACACCAACCCCAACATTATATGCCCAGGTATTTCCAGGGTCTCTCGGAATATTCATGATTTCATAGTTAGGAATTTTAGGGTGAGATTTTCGATTGATGGTTAGTATTCCACCCGCCCGGAAACCATCTTTGCCTATGGGTTGAACATATCTTGTATGGATTCCCCAAGTTTGGGTGTGATCCAGGTTTTTTTCTACCCTTGTCACCCTAGAAGAACCCTTCTGGATATCCCAAATCCATTCAACATAAGTGACGTTATGAGTCATATCGAGTTCGTTAAATAAAAAGAGTATTTCATAGGAACGTTCTCCGTTTAATTCACCGAACAGCCCAATTCGATAATCTGCAATGTATCCGGACTGATCAATTTTTTGGCTGCGCACATACAAAAGATCAACTCCATCGAGGGCATCCAAGCTTGCCCAAAACATACTACCAGCAATAGAAAGGTTTGCATGGGGGAACCTTTTACCAAGCAAACCAAATGAATATATGTTACTTGCTGAATTATCACTCAAAAGACGTGGACGGGATAATCCGAATCGGAAATTATTAGGGTTAATTACCTCTAATTGTTGTATAGCCACAAAGAGTCCGGCAAACCATTTAGAGGAGCTCAGCATTACACCTAATGGCAATGTCCTGACAGTACCATCATTATTCGAAAAACTGTAGAAAACCGGCGAACTGATCATCTGAGATCCATTGATATATGTCCCTTTCGCTGGATTGATAAACGGATCGAGAAGGGAATCTTCCAAAGCAATTGAGACACTTCCCATACCGAGGTTTTGTGACGGGAAGATCAGAAACTGATCTCCAGTGGCAACCGGTACCGTTTTTAATGAAATGAGCTGCGCTAGTACAGTAGTCAGAATAAAAATGATAGCAAAGCACCAACGTGAAATCGTTCGCATTAATCTAAATTTTTTCATTTTTAATGTCGAAACCTCCAAAATACTCCAAATGAAATATCTACAATTAATTCATTCACAGTCACTTTTTGTTCAAATTGTGTGCCACATTATCAATTGAATCTGCTAAAAACAGATTCTTTGAAACACATTTTCATTGATGATCCCCTTTATTTCCTGCTTAGATATCAGAATTATCTTACATGAACGGGGATCGCCGACGGAATATTGGGTCGTTTCTTTTAGTGTGCGTATTTGATAACCGCAAACCTGTCCAGAAGCACTTTAGGATTTTTTAAGTAGACCCCAAAAAAGAGGTAGAAAAAATTCCTGAAACTCACTCCAATAATACTAAATGATATAGAAAACCATCAGTTTTTTGAAACTTCTTTCAGAAATCTGAAACATAGATAATAAAATTTCTACAATTTCAAACAGACATTCAAAGTGGGAAGGAAGAAGTCTTCTTCTCCCCTATACCCTATGCCAAATACCTTATACCGTTTTACATAGACATCCTGATGAATTGGAACTGCAAAACTTAAATGAGTAATTTGATAGTGCTTTTCATATTACTCATGTTTTGCACCTCTTTACGGTCATTTATGTATTTGATGTTCGCAGAATGTATGATTTTGTCGCATTAGAAAAATTTTATCATTGACGTCAAACCATCGTGCCTGTCTGCCGACAGGCAGGGAGGATTAGAATGAATTTCTGTTTGAGTGCATATCCGCCAGTTGGCGGAGAGGGGCGAGTTTAATTCATTCCCGAAACGATGGTACAGACGGATAAAATTTTACTCCAGCGACAGTTTCTTTTGGTACTTTCCTGTCCGCCGACAGGCGGGTCTTACGCTAAGAAAAGTACATATAATAACAATAATAAGAAATTCGTCTTTTCCATTACAATACTTAATGACTTTATTTATGAACATCTTCCGAAATATGAAACACTTACTATGTGCGAACCTTGAGTAGTATTACGTTACAGCTTATACTTAATGCCCACTTCAATCACTGTTTTATCGTAATAGCGCTGATTTAATATCGTCTCGTTCTCAAACAAACTGATCTTGATAAATATTACTCTTCTTTTTGCCATCATACGTTCAATCTGAATGTAACTGCGGTTTTGGATTTTTTCTTCCGGATCCCGATATCCACTAACACCACTCAAACTTGGGTATCCATATTTTTTATCCACTCGTTGTAGAACAAAGTGATAGAAATATGTTTCTCCCATCCGTCCTGAAAAATAGCCCTGGTAACTAACAAGGACATATTCTCCAATCGCGCTATTTGAATTGATCCATTCAAACCCTAATTGTAACCCATAAATTATTTTACCTCGATAACGAAAATGGATCGTATTCCTTGCCAACCTGTCCTTCTGATTAACATCCAACGAAATTAATAGAGTATCATTTTCAATATCCCAAGCAGCAAAATCTTTATAAGTAATATTTCCCAGGATGGCAGCGGTTTCAATAGAAAATCGAGGATTCAATTGGAATTTCCCCCTCATTTCATAACTATACTCGTCAAATCGAAACTTACCCAATGAAGTGAATGTGGTTGACCTGAAAAAATACCCTATGTTAGCAGTTATTTTACGATGAGGCAAAAACTGAAGATAGATATTGTATTCCGACCATCGGTGAGATCTGGTTTGTTCATAAAATGATTTCTGGAAATAAGAGAATTGACTTACGATGAGAATATTTGGCACCCATTGATATTGAACAGTTAAATCCGAGTTGAGAATCAATTTTGATTCATCAATAAATCGGGCATCTAAGAATGTCTGAGCTAAAATATCTTCATAAATATTCCATTTCGACCGGGAAAATTCATGGTGCAAATCTCCTCTGAGTTTTAATCCAAATGTCTGTGTGGGATTGTTGAGAGATTCTTGAACATTGGTATCAACATAGGGTGAAAGCTGGAATTGTCCGCTGATAGCGCAAATGAGAGAATGATTATAGACTACACAGAGAAATAGGAAAAGACCGTTTATGTTTCTCAATGGCTTTGTTCTAAATACTGACTTATCCGTCATCTGACGGATGATCTTTGTGAGGAATAAAGACGCGATGCGTAATGCGTGATACGTGATGCGACATTCGACTATCGGTTACGTTACCCACAGAATTACTCCTCTCTAAGCTGTGAATGGATGGTAGGGGAGTAAACTGGCGAGGCCACTCCACTATTCTACCACTCACCCCTGTACGGTCGTTCCTCCCTACAGGGCAGGCAGTTACCACTCACCAATTCCTCAGCCTTAGCCTTCTCAACCTATTGTGCCAATTCTTTCTCAATCTGTACAATAAGTGTCTGGTAATGTTGACGTTTGTATTTCAGAAAATTTATATTATTCTCAATCGTGGATGACCCAATCGAGGAGCTTCTTATAATCTCCGGAGTAATTTGATTTTCTAATAATGAGGAACCCAATGGTCTTTTTTCCGAACTCGACCTTTCAGAAAAAAAATTTCCCATATCAGTTACAATAGACCCATCAGTGGCATAATCAAATGACCCCATCCCCGGTTCTTCTGTGGCAAATTCCTGACTACCTCCAGAACCTAAGTCACGATCTGATTCCAATGCTAAACCAAGATCGCGATGGAATTCCTCAAGGCGATTCATCAGTTCCTGTTCCGATCGCCACTCGAGTATGATGAAATCGATTAACGTTATCTTTTTACCAATAACCAAAAGCAAATCTTCAAAAATGAGTTGTCTGATCTGGTCATCCTCATATGGATTCGTTAAAATAGAGGAATAATCCGGTAAGTCAACGGGAGTTAATCCTTTTCCCACAATCCAGCGACCAATTGAAAACGTACGCTGTCTATCTTCCACTGAAAGAGTATCGCTCACTCCGGATTCTAACAGTTTACGATAGACTGTTTTTAAGGTTAAAAATTTTCTATCCCTCTCCATCAATAGCTTTTGTTCCTTGTTTTGTAATGCTTTTAAAGAGTCGTTCAATTCAACTTGCCGGTCACTTTTTCTATGGAGAATTAACTCATTTATCCATCCATTGAACCACGATTTATTCTTCCGAAGAATAGTCATCTCATTTTGCAAAATCTCAAGTTGTTCTAATATAAGCTGTTCCTTAGCTAATGTCTCACTGAGTTCAGATTCCGATTGTATATATTCAGTCCAAACATTTTGAATGTCCTGTGGCCAAATAAATATGGGCACGAGTAAAAAAGTAATTATTCCAAAAAGTTTCATTCTATATTTTCCCTGTTAAAGAATGAATGAGATTTTTCATTCATGAGTCGTATCCGAATCTGTCCATCGCCTGTTTATCGTAACAGTTTATCCATCGTAATGAAATGAAGATGGAAGTGAAGATGGGTAACTACGAGTAGATGGAAAGGTCATTTTTATTAGAATTGACCTGTCTATCCGTCAGCTGACGGACAGATAGATCGGAGTAGACTTATTCATCAATTCCTGTTTCTTCTTTTTTATCGAAAAGACCATATTTATTCATCTTGTAGTAAAGAGTACTGGTTTTGACTCCTAAAATTTTTGCAGCTCTCTGCTTAATGCCCCCTGCTTTTTTAAGCGCTTCCTTTATCATATGATATTCTTTATCTTTCAGTACACCTGTAAGTTTCTCTTTTTCCTCAATAGGTATGTTGCTGTTCTCATCAAAATAAATATCATCTGCTGTAATCATTTTTTTGTTGGAGAAAATCAAGATTCTCTCAAGAAAATTCTCCAATTCACGGATATTACCAGGCCATGAGTACTGTTTTAATCTTTCAGTGGCTTCATTACTAAAAACCGGTTTTTCTTTGTCAAGACTTCGGGATTTCATGGTTACAATATATTCAACGAGGTCGGGTATGTCTGAATATCTCTTTCTCAATGGAGGGACGTCAATTGGAATTACATTCAGACGGAAATAAAGATCTTCCCTGAATTGTTTTTTCACAATGGCTTCTTTCAGATTTCGATTTGTGGATGCTATGATACGAACATCCGTTGATATTTCCTCGGTACCTCCCAAGCGATAGAAAGCCTGATGTTGTAAAATCCTGAGAAGTTTTACCTGCATTTGTCTGGATATTTCCCCAATCTCATCCAAAAGTATCGTACCTCCATCAGCCTGTTCAAATATTCCCTTATGTTGCCTAATCGCACCCGTAAAGGCGCCCTTTTCATGTCCAAATAACTCGCTCTCGAGCAAAGAATCCGTAAATCCTCCACAATTCACAGCTAAAAATTGTTTCCCACTTCTTTTACCCTCTTTGTGTATCGCTCTTGCAATGAGTTCTTTTCCCGTTCCGCTCTCACCTGTGATTAAAGCCGGACTGTCTACCCTTGCTACTTGCTTAACTTTTTCATATAGGTCTTTCATGTCTGGTGAAGAACCTACCATACCGTGAAATGTGGAAATCATATCTGCTTCAACTTCCGGAACGGTTAAATCCTCCAGCGCTTGGGAGACCTTTATTTTTAATTCATCAATAGAGAACGGTTTGGCGATAAAATCTTTGGCACCGGATTTTAGTGCAGTCACAGCCAAATCGATAGTACCGTATGCGGATATGAGAATAACCGGAAGAAAAGGATTGATTTCTAAAAATTCGTGTAATAAGTGCATACCCCCTTTTCCGGGGAGTTTCAAATCGGTGATCACAAGCTGGGGATTGTATTGTGTGAACAGTCGGCTTCCCTTAATCCCATCCAAAGCAGATATTACATGATATCCCGCTTTCTCTAAGACAGTTTGAATCCCTTCACACATGGTTTTATCGTCCTCAATGACGAGAATCATTATTTCTTTAGCTTCACTCATATTAGTTTTCAGGCAATTCTATAGTAAAAGTAGTCGTCTTTCCTTCCTGACTTTTTACAATAATTGTGCCATTCAATTCATCAATGATGTTTTTTGCTATGGTTAATCCCAACCCATAACCCTTGTCCCGCGTAGTGAAATAAGGTTGGAATATCTGAGACATATTGTCCTCCGGAATGCCAATCCCATTATCAGTAACATCAATTATAGTGGTTGAATTTTCATTCTTAATCTCTACTTTAATAGTACCTTTTTCATCAACTGCTTCTAAACTATTTTTCAAAAGGTTCAAGAATACCCTTCTTAATTTTGATTCATCAGCTAAAACTTCCCCTTGTCCGGATAGTGTGTAAGAAATTTTCTTTTGTCTCATTTCCGGTAGAAGTATCCTGTAAATGTCCTCAATCAACGATTCTATATGGATTGGTTTTAAATCACTTTTAAGAGGCTTCGCATAGTCCAAATATTCCAATACCACCTGTTTTAAATGTTGAATTTCCTGGGTGATTTTTCCGAGGAAATTTAAGCTCTCATCCGAAGTAGAATTGCCATTACTTTTAGCAAGTTCTTCCTGTAAAAGACCTGAATAAATTTCCATTCCACCCAATGGATTTTTGATTTCATGAGCGATTCCTGATAATAATTGTTTCATCGTCTGTTCATTCTGTTTGATTTCTGTATGCATCTCAGAGAGGGATTGGCTTAAGTCTCCAAACTCGTCTTTACGGTTAAGTGTTACGGTATCCGTATAGATATTTTTCTTGATCAATTTGGTGTATTCAGAGAGTTTTTTTACAGGAGAGAGTAAAGACTGAGAAAAAATAACTGCCAAACCCATAGCAATACCCACGGTAATTAGAATGATCCAAAATACAATTCCCGTAATTTGATCAATCTCGCTCATAAAATCGGTTCCTCCCCAAACCACCAGAAAAACCATCGAATCGTCCGACATAAAAATGGGATTAGCGGCAGCTTTAAAATATCTTCCACTCGATAGTTTATAGAGTTCGGATACATTGCCTTTTTTATTTTCTGTCCCGATTAAGGTTTTTATCAGTTCAAATATTAGATCATTGTCACTTTTACTCATTTCCACCATAGCCAATTGTTTGCCATCGGATCTATGGATTGCAAGTCCATCTATCTGTTCTGATACAAAAAGCATCAAATTATCTTCTAAACTTTTCCGTACATTTGATAAGGCAGGTTCTCTTGCAAGGGTATGCAATAGGTCTTTGTTTACGTTATTTGCCGTAATCTCCGCAATGGAGAGCAGGCGTTTATCCAATTCATCTTCCAGAGCGCTTTTTATGTACCAATACACCGGCACCGATAGAAACAAAAAGGACGTAGTCACAATAACCAGTGTCAAAGAAAGGATTTTGGACCGAAGTTTCATTATTTATTTGTATCGCCTGCCTGCCGTCAGGCAGGGAATTTCAATATTATTTCTCGCAAAGACGCCAAGAACGCAAAGAGAATATTTATGATAGAAAACGAATTTGCAAAGATATTAGTTAATATATTTTTGTCAACAGGATACTTCGGACAAGAATATTCAACAATTTTAATTCTTGGCGTCCTTTGTCCCGCATGTGCGGGAAGAGACATTTTTTCCAAAGGATCCTTCGGATAATCAATTCATCTTAATGAAATCTATCTGTCGTACAAAAGGATAGACAGGTGACGATGGATCAATTTACGAAGTTATGTTCTTTTTTTGTCAAACCTAACAAACATAACTGAACACACTGGTTTGATAATTAAATCTCATAAACCAGGTTAAAAATAATTTACATAACAATCCAAATAAGACCATGAAAAGAATAAATAAAACCTGATAAAAAAACGGCGTGGTACCACGCCGTTTTTTGCACACACTAAACCGGAGTATTATTTCAGGAGAAAATGGTTATCGTTTAGATTTATAAGGAAATCCCCATAATGCTGCATTGTATCCTCCCTCTGTGCTGAAGAGTGTTTCAAAATCGATGACATCGACAAACATTTTGAAGATACGATGTCTAAATCCCATTCCGGGAGGATGAACAAAAAATATCCTCGTAAATTCGTTATTGTTTACTACCTCATCTCCATGAGTTCCATCATCGAAAAATTTTCTGCGAGCATGAAGGTGTCCGTTTAGTGACCGACGTCCTCTTCCTATCCTCAAATGGGCTCCTTCACCCGATTTCCATTCATACTCCGGACCTGTATTGGAAACGTAAAGCTTCAGAGTGATCGAATCCCCTGTAGTAAATTGAGGAATGTTTTCACGATCGATATACAAATCCAGGAGGTTTTCTGCTTCGAATCTGTAAAGAAGATCACCATTTTGAGTGTTTGTAATCACCAGGGAATCAATATCAATCTTGCTGCCGGCAATACTCACTATGGGGGTTAATGCAACCAAGCGCCAATTTCTACGCGGTTGCCGTGTATTGTCTATCCTTTTGAACTTTACTTTACGGATTGCCTCTATGTTAAACGGTTTTGCAAACGAATCTACAAGTACTCCAGAGGTATCAAAAATGACCGTGATGAAATCACCTGAAACTGTATGAGATATGGTGGAATAGACCACAGAATCGCCTTCGAATTCGTGCGTAACTAAGATTTCATGATCAGTCACATTCCTGCCGAATCTGAATCGCAGGCTGTCTGATGGATAGTAATCTTCCAAAGTCTTTCCTAATGCTCCATCCGTGATATCTCCGAATTCGATGTCTAAAGCGCCCCCATCATTAAACTCATCCATCCCGAGCGCTTCATCGCCTGAGATAATCGCTTCAAGGGCAGACATTATCTCATCTTTCGAAGGGATGTCTGTAGTTACACATCCTGTAAAAATGACTAACCCACCAATGACCATCGATGCGATCAGTTTATTTGTGGAAAACATTATTCTTCCTCCTATTTACTGAATGAAAGTAAAAAGTAATCATCAGTTATTATGTTTTTTCTTAAATCCAGAGCATACAATCGAACACCTGAATCTTTTAATTTTTTTACATCCTCTATCGAAATGGATTGATCTACTATTAGTTTGGCCCACCTCTCGGTGATCTCTCCAACTTGATGGACTTGTTCAACAGAAAAATGGGTGCAGAATATATAATTAACATTCATACCCTTAATCGATACCACCTGGTCTGGTGTATCAATTTCAACGATAACCTTGATCAGTTTCCTCAGTTCCCCCACTTCATCCAAAGTATTGAAAACCGCTTTTTTAATGGAACCGACCCAGGAAATGTGTTCAGACGTAATAAATACGACATCATCCAAACCGGTACCCAGTGAAATTCCGCCCGCTTCTTCAACAGCATAGGCAAACAATTTTTCATACCCTATGGGCAAACCAAAAGAATGTGTTACATCTATCTTGGTAGGTTTTAATTCAATTACTGTTTTTTCTACTGTAGAACGAACATTTTCCAATAGAGATAAAATTGGTTTGGCGGCCTGCCACACAGTTAAGATGGCACGACCGTTTCCCTCCAATTGTGCGATTATATCTCCGGGATTTGCGATTTCGCCATTCTCTGTTTGAGATCGGAAATTGATTGTGTTATCACCGTGCATTACCAAAGCTTTGAATATTTGATTACCCACTGCTGTCGCCTCTTTTTGACAAACCACATTCACCTGGGTATGTTTTGGATACGGGAAGAGGTTTTCAGTTGTAATATCCCCCTCCCCAACTTTTCGGTCGTAAAGGACTATCGCCTGTTCGATTGCTTGTTTTAACAAATCAGCCACAATTTTCCCCCGTTTCTGTTTACCAGCGATCTCTCATTCTTTTCCGGGGTCTCGGTTTGTCCCGATCTCGAAATGGAAAATCGCGTCTCTCTTCCCTTAACGCCTTTTGAAGTTCACGTTTGAAACGTACCTCAAATATTATATACCTTGCCCTTTGTTCCGGTGATAAGACGTCACTAAGATCATGTACAAATTTGAATTTTTCTTTGATTTTCAATTCTTCAATTTCCTGAAACTGTTTCATCATACGATTAAAATCAGCATCACTGATTTCATCTCTCTTCTCCATCATCTTTTTGAATTCTTCTACAAGTTCTTTTTGCCTGGAATTTAGAACCTCAATACCTTCGCTTAATCCCTTGTATCGTGGGAAAAACTTCGTTGCTTGTTCTTCCGACAGGTTAAGATGTTCAGTCAATCTCCACATCTTCATCATCTCGATACGACTCCGTTCTTTGGGATCAACATGCCTTTCCAGTGGTGGATCAGGAATTTGACCCACGACCATCGTTGTCAGTAACATAAAAATTGATATATTTTTCATAATTAACTCCCTAATTCCTCAGTTATTATATTCAAAAAGCCCAAATTATCCAGGTCATCAACCAATTCCCATCCTTGACCTGTAAAGTCGGCTTCGTTAATTAAATATTCTGCCACTTCTATTGTAAACTGTTCCTCCTCCAGCCACTCTTTTGGATAGTAAGTAAACTCATTATCAGAAAAAAGATCCAAATCAAACTGTGTCATGTACAACTCGTCATAATCCACTGAAATCTTGTTCATCACTCCCAGTGTTATAACAAAAAGCAGAGCTACTGTTAATATTCCGGAGTAGATTTCGGTCCTTATTTTATCTCTCCGGACAATTTCACCGTGGAGACGGTTAATAAATTTATCCGGGTCCGGGACATCTACTTGCCGGACAGCTATTAACTTAAGTTTTTCTTCGATATTCATTACGTTACTTTTCCAAGGGATCCTACAGACAATTGTCCCTTCAAATTTTTAATCGCATAATGGTAGTTAACTTTCGCACTATTTTCAGATATTCCAATCACGTCAGCAACATCTTTAAAAGGTAATTGTTGAAAAATCCTGAAAATGATAACCATTCGCTGTTTTCGGGGTAATTTTTGGATAGCTTGCCACAGGTTGTGGTCAGTTTGTTCTGTAAAAGATTCATCTGTGTCTGTACTTCCTTCATATTCTTTTTCCGAAAAAAATAATTTTTTTATCTTTTCCCTTCTGAAATGATTGTTTGCCACATTGATGGATATTCTATATAACCAAGTCGTGAATTCTGACCGAAATCGAAATCTTTTAAGTCCTCTGTAAACTCGTATATACGTTTCCTGACAAAGGTCGTCAGCAAGCATGGCATCTCCTGCCATCCGATGAAACAGACGGTATGTCTGAGGATAATGTCTTTTAACCAATTCATCAAATGCATTTCTATCTCCTTGCTGAAATTGTTTTACGAGTTCCCTGTCTTTCATTTTCCATTTTGCCTGTTTAGACATAACAACTTGCGAAAGGTTAAAATTTCTTCCAAAAAATCAAAAAAAATTAAACCCCACAAAAGAATTTTCCTTTGGGAATATTGATCATTATTTTCGACATCATTTTACCCACAGAAGATAATTAGTGTCTGAACGAAAAGTATTACTCAAATAGGACGTGCCGTCCTGTTTCCAGCGTACTTTAACCCAACTTCGCCATTTCTGAGCACTTTTGGTATAAAAAGTAGATACATTGACACAGCAATATAACGTAAGTCATTGATAACAGGTGATAAAGATTTAATAAGGGTTGGCGTAGTGACCCATACAGATATTATTCCCTTGCCTCTCCCCACTTTTTTATATATATTCCAATACCGTGTTCATCAGACAAATCGTAAAGAAAAACAAAGGCTACAAAAAACAGTTCTACTACTGCGCCTTGATGGAATCCTACCGAACAGAAAAGGGCCCACGTCAAAGAAGATTACTTAACCTCGGAAAATTAGACCTCCCAAGAGACCAGTGGAAATCGCTGGCAAACCGAATCGAAGAAATCGTCACAGGACAACATTCACTGATCCCCGTCCGTCAGCTGACGGATGAAATAGAAGACCTCGCTCAACACTATGCGGCTTTACTGAAAAACAGATATCATCCAAAACCTCCCATTGTATCATCTGATACTGAACCGCAGTATGAAGAAGTCGATATTCATTCGATTAAGAATAAAAAAGCCCGGACAGTCGGCGCTGAACATGTCTGTCTGTCTACGATGAAGAAACTTGGGTTTTCAGCGATTCTTTCAGAACTGGGATTCCAAAAGAGGCAGATCCAGATAGCCGAATCGGTGATTGTAGGGAGAATGGTCTTTCCCTCCAGTGAACACAGGACATTTTTATGGTTCAAGAAAATGAGCGCTATAAGTAACCTTTTGAACGTAGATAGTGACAGGTTGTCCTTAAACAGTTTTTACCGTATTGCCGATACTTTATTATCTGTAAAGGAACAGATAGAGAGCAAATTGGCTGACAGAGAAAAGACGTTGTTTAATTTACGGGAGAAGATTCTTTTATATGATTTGACCAATACCCATTTTGAATCGAGGATAAATGGAAGCAGGATAAAGCGATATGGTCGTTCCAAACAGAAGCGGGGTGATTGTCCATTGGTCACATTAGGGTTGGTGGTGGATGGTGATGGATTTCCCAAGCGGAGCGAAATATTTGAAGGGAATGTTTCTGAGGGTGCGACATTGATGCAGATGGTTAATGAATTGAATGGAGACGGGGATGGAGAGAAGAAGCTTGTGGTGATAGATGCGGGTATTGCGAAGGAAGAGAACCTGGTTTTATTATGCGAAGCGGGTTATGACTATATCTGCGTTGCCCTGAACAAACCGCTTGAGAACGTTCCTGAAGAGGGATTTGTCACGGTTCGGTATACCCGGGACAATCACGTGGAAGCCAGTTTAGTCAGAAAGGAAAATGAGACTGTTCTTTTTTGTCGCAGTTTGAAGAAACGGATGAAAGAGAAAGCGATGCAGACTCGTTATCAGGAGCATTTTGAAATGACGTTGGAATCGATTCGCGATGGGTTGCACAAGAAGGGGGGTACGAAATGGTATGATAAGGTATTGAGTCGTATAGGTCGTGCCCAGGAGAAATATAAGAGTATCTCTTATTTTTATGATATTGAGGTGGAGAGACAGGGGGACAAAGCAGTAGACCTTCAATGGCGAATGAAACCCAATCTGAATATGGATGAACGTTTTGGGGGAACATATTATCTTCGTACTTCACGAATGGATTTAAGTGAGCAGGAGATATGGAATTTATACCTTATGCTTACGGATTTAGAGGACAGTTTTCGTAGTCTCAAAAGTGAATTGGGGTTGCGTCCGAATTTCCACCAGATGGATCACCGGATAGAAGCACATCTGTTTATTACTGTCCTTGCATATCATTTTGTGACCTGTATCCAGTGGTATCTCCATCGGCAGGGAATCTATATGCGTTGGAGTTCCATCCGGTTGCTGTTGTCCACGCAGGTTCGGGTAACCACGGAAATGACGACCCGGGATGGAAGGAAGATTATTCTGCGAAACACCACGGAACCGGAACGGTTTCACCAGATGATCGCCAGGAGCTTGAACATCGATCCCAAACCCCTGGGTGTCGTGAATATTGGGTTGTGAAAATACGTAGTGACCATAAAAAATGAAATCGTGTAGTTATTATTGGGCTTATGTAACCCATATGACAAAGTTGGGTTAATCCCCAAATATGGCATAAGCGCCGGGACAGGTGGGACCGACCTTCTTTACCTTCCTCATCAATAAGTTTCCGAATATATTGTATATCCTCATAGAGAAAAACCCGGCTTCCAATCTTAATTTTTGCTTCCATAACAGTTGTACATTAAACAAAATTCTGCAGTGATACCAGCACTTTTTGTTCGATATGAAAGAAAAAATCATTTCATAATAACGTTACCTACCCATAACTGAGGCATTACATGCAGAATTGTTATTTTCTTTTTCTGATCCCGTATACATTGTATTTTATCCCCCCTAAAAATCGGGTACTTATCCCACAATCGATTTCAATTTAAATTAATTACAAATGAAGCACAAACCAAAACTTCCCCGCCTGAACGGCGCCTGCCCGAATGACATGGTCAGGCGGGTAGTCGGGCAGGTCGACCAATTCAGATACCTTATCCGGACTAAACACTACAGCCTTAGTACGGAAAACACTTATGTCGATTGGGTAAAGAGATTTATTTTTTTCCATAACAAACAACATCCGGCTACCCTGAGTAACTTTGAGTCAGGTCTACCCTGAGAGCGAATCCATCCCGAAGCTACGGGACTACGGGGCAGGCACTCACCAATCACCAGTTACCACTCTACCAGTTACCACTCACCAGTTACCCCCGTACAGTCGCAAGCTCCTTACGGGGCAGGCACTCACACATTACCCATCCTCCGGTACTAACGCCACACTCCGCATCTGTCCG
>JADFPG010000068.1 GCA_022562455.1 Fidelibacterota bacterium
TGCATCGTAACATGACCGAATGCCGGTAGTATTTACGTTACCGAAATAAGTTTCCTTCTGGGGGTGTTCGGTCGGGTCGCCGTAGACCGCGGATGTGCTCGCTTGCAGTATGCGTGCCTTCGTACGCCGGGCAAGGCCCAGCATATTGGAGGTGCCGAGTACGGAGGTCTTCATGGTTTTGATGGGATTGTACTGATAATGCCGGGGACTCGCCGGACAGGCCAAGTTGTAAATCTGGTCTATTTCCAAATAAAGTGGGAATGTGATGTCGTGTCGAATAAGCTCAAAATAATGATTGTCCAACAGGTGTTCGACGTTTTTCTTACTTCCAGTGTAGAAGTTATCTACGCAGATAATCTCGTTACCTTCATCAAGCAATCGTTCACATAAGTGAGAGCCAATGAAGCCTGCGCCACCTGTAACCAAGATTGTCTTCTTTTTCATTTTTTGTATTCCTTATACCATTCTATAAGTTTAGGAATTCCAATTTCTATAGATGTTATCGGAGTATATCCTAATTTTTCATGAGAATGCTTAATATCCGCATAACTTTCCCTTACATCTCCAGGCTGAATAGGTTGAAAGTCAATTTTTGCTTTCCTCCTTAATTCTTTTTCAATCAAAGCAATCATGTCCATCAAGTGCTCACTTTTGTGGTTCCCCAAGTTGAAAATCTCGCATCTGTAGTTCATATCAATAGCAACCCGTGTCCCTGCTATGATATCATCAATGTAGGTAAAATCACGTCTCATATTCCCATGATTGAATACTTGTATTGGTTCGCCTTTGGAGATTTTTTCAGTGAATAGATAGTAGGCCATGTCAGGTCTACCCCACGGGCCATAAACGGTGAAATACCGTAGCCCAGTTGTATGAAGACCATAGAGGTGGGAATATGAATATGCCATGAGTTCATTAGCCCGTTTTGTAGCTCCATATAATGCAATAGGCTTATCCACTCTGTCTTCTACACTAAATGGTATTTTTTCATTACCACCATAGACAGAGGAACTGGAAGCATATATCAATCCTTCTACATCATTGTGTCGGCAAAGCTCAAGAATATTTAAAAATCCTACCAGATTAGAATTCATATAGGCGTAAGGATTTTCTATACTATAACGAACACCCGCTTGCGCGGCTAGGTTGACAACTTTTTGCGGATCGAATGATTGAAATGATTGGGTAAGGGCTTCTCTATCTGCAATATCTATTTTTTGAAACGTGAAACGTGAATATTTCTTTAGAATATCCAGTCTTGCCCATTTTAGTTTTGGGTCGTAGTAGTCATTTAGGTTGTCGATTCCCAGAACCTCGTAGCCATCATCAAGGAGTGACTTTGAGAGGTGGAAACCGATGAACCCCGCTGAACCAGTAACCAATATTCGCTCAATACTCATAAATACCTTATGCTCAAATTTTAATTTATCCGATTTACCTTGTGAAATAAGATTTGAGCCGTTTTTTCAAGAACATTTTTCCATAATGGGTCTTAAGGTATTTTTCACGTATTGTAGCGTCTTCCGAGCTTAAACAAGCTTCATAGTAGATTAATTCAAAAGGTGTTCTTCTTTTCGTAGAATGCACCCGACCTTTATTATGTTGCTCAAATCTTAATTTCAAATTATCCGTATATCCGGTATACATCTTACTATCTTTTTTACTAATCAGTACATAAGTGTAATACATTTTATCCACAGTAAATTTGAAATTATTTCACGGGGTGAACCCCGCACTCCCTGTAACCAGAATTTTATCCACCCTGCCCGACTACCCGCCTGACCATGTCATTCGGGCAGGCGTCATTCAGGCGGGTAATTACACGCCTGCCCCGTGAAATCTGACGAAGGAAGTATTTCACCGGGGGCTTGTCCTGTGAAACGGTGAGTCCTGCGTATGAACCTGTTTCATCAGGATCATTGGTATTTCGTGCGTCATTAGTGGCTTGCCCTGTAGAATTGCATAGTAGTATTCAACAGGGTCATTCGACATTCTTTAAAAGCCATTTTCTTGCAGACAAAAATTTCTTTGTACAATGGATGTTCTTTTCAAGATGAGATGAATATTCAGTAACATCAGGCACAAGTTCCTGAATTGCCTCTGGGATATATTCATGGGCTATCTGGTTACGCAGATCTCTGATCTCAACTAATGTATCAGCAGATTCAATCAACTTCATTTTTTCACACTGGTTTATCATATCAATAAACGGGACAAAAGGTTCGTGAAGAAGCATCCAACATGTCCGAAGGACTTTTTGCGTGTACATATCAGAGGTCCGACCAAATTTTGATGTTAATGAGTCGAATGATTCCATTTCACTGAAAGTATAGGCTTCCTTTTTCCCGATTTGCTTACATTTTTCAACAGAAAGCTTGAGGGTTTTCAGGGAATTCATGAGTAATTGCCAGTGCTCTCTCAATATATTAATCAAAGATTCATCATGGTTCTTCATAGCTCTAACGATTTCTCCAGTACATACTGTTTAAAAGGATGTTCCTCTTCAAATGAAAAATTTGTTATATCGATCTTTTGCCAACCGAAGCGCTTATAAAAGTCTCGTCTGAATTTACGCAGGGATTGTTGGGAAATTTTTCCCGGTGTTAATAACAGAATGTCAATATCACCACCTCTGGCTTCATCACGACATCTTGATCCATACAAATATATCCTTGATTCGGGAGCCAGTTGTTTCAAGTTCTGTTTTATAAAATCTTTAATTTGAGGTTTCAAACGCATATTAAAAGGTCAAAGCTATAGTATTGTTAGCTACAAACGCCAAATCACAATCACCAAAACTTGCCCGGCCTGTCCCGTCCGTCAGCTGACGGAGACCGCACGGGGAGCATCAGCCTGTTTGCATAAAACCGTAACGTATGTCTCATCACGCATCACGTTTTACGTTTCACGGATTACAATATTACCCATACCAATATCATGAAATCGCAAGCTTTGTCAGATAAGACTTTATTACATTTTCACTTTCAGATTCAGAAAAAAAATCTACTGATTCGGAAAAATCGATGTCATCATAATAAGTCAGCTGTTCTCTGAATAGTTTTTCATTAAATGCCTTGTCAAAAAGTTCTTTTGCTTTCTGAGCTGTTTTTTCAAATGATACATGATATTTTAGAATAAAATACAAGTCCACATAATCCCTCCATTTACTCCGGCGTCCCAATGCATACGCTTTCATAGCGCTTAATTGAACCAGATTCGGCATCAACAAATAGCTATCCACGGGAACATCTGCCAGGATGCAAACAGGATAAGAGAAAAACGTAACCTTGACCGTATTGATAATAATACTCAACTCATCGACAGATTGTGTCAGAATATCCTCTATCTCGAACCCACTTCGATTAATATAATTTATTATCCTTCTATGATGAATATCCTGATCTGTCATAAAATCAAAATCGAAGGACCGCCTGTGTCTGATTTGTAACGCAATTGCAGTACCACCAGCCAGATAAAATTCAGGTGAAAAATTACTTATAAACGGCAATAATTCCATTTGATGAGAGCTTAGTACTTTAAAATCCACGCTTTTTGAAATATTGATCGAAGAAATATTGTGTTTGTTTCTTATAATTATTTCTTTTCAGCCCACTTTGTTTGTAAAAAATTTCTGATACCCGTTTGATACTTAATATCTCAAACAAATTCAACACATCATCAAAATTTCCATAGTTTAACACAGCTTCTACTCCCGATCTGTGCTAAGTCCCCTTTTATTCCCGACACTCCAGAATAGGTATGGCTTTTCTGTTACTATTTCTCTATATAAACGGAGCTTCATTATTCGCGGGATTTATCAACATCCCCCTGCCTGAAGGTAGGCAGGCAATTCTCATCGATAGGAGCTCCTCCGATCCATCCCGTAGGGATCCCTTTGGGATAGGGTCTCCATTGGAGGGAAACACCTGAACACTTTAACACCAGAACACTTAAAAACACTGCTTATGGGCGCTTCGCTCCGACATCAACCATCAACCATCAACCATCAACCATCACACATCATCCATCTCCCTACTACCTTCCATCCCCGCCTTAGACTTCGCCTCACTTTTATATTTTGTCTTTTCCCATAGGGATGCCTGTGGCACATCTTTTATCTTTATTTTTTAAACCTGGCTCTCTCCATATCTTCAATATTCCCCATTCCCCGAATGGGCTCTCCTTGACCCAGAGGGTCTTCTTTGGAGGGAGTCCTCCATGAACCACGTAGCAATATAAAATTGTAAATTCTCAACTATCCCCATAATAATGATAATACTGATAATAGTAGTAATACGACCCATAGGAATTCTTCGATGTTACCGCATTCAGCACCACGCCAGCCAAGGGAACATCAATGTTTTCCATCGCAAGCAAGGTTCTGTTAAACGCACCTTTGTCGGTGAATCCCGATTTGACTACCATCACCAATTGATCAATCTCTTTGGAAATCATCGCCGCATCGGTTACCGCCACAAGAGGTGGAGAATCCAATAGGACTATATCCCACTCTTTCTCCAGTTTTGCCACCAATTTTACCATTCTGTTAGACCCTAATAATTCCGCGGGATTTGGGGGTACTATTCCAGAAGTTACAACGAAAAGATTTCCCACCTCAGTTTCATGAACCAGACTGTTAAAGTCCTTAGTTTCTCCGGATAAATAATTGGTGATCCCCGGATCGCGCTTCAGTTTGAACGCTCTATGAAGGACAGGCCTCCGCAGATCCGTATCCAGAAGCAAGGTCTTCTTTCCTAAATTGGCATAGGTAATAGCAAGGTTTGTTACAGTGGTCGTTTTCCCCTCTCCAGGTCCGGGACTGGAAATCAGAATGGATTTCACTTCCTTATCAGCAGAGGAATACATCAGACTGGTTCTGAGACTTCGGTAAGCTTCGGATATGGGTGATTTGGGATCTTCATGGGTAATCAATCGTCGTTGGATCTTCCCTGATACTTCCTTTCCACCTCCATTCTTCGACCCCTGATTCCCTGCTCCTGACTTCTTTCTTCCCCTTTTCTTCCCATACCGCTTTTGCTCTCCAATCTCTGGGATAATACCCAATATAGTCAGTCCTCTTCGCTCAATATCTTCCACTGATTTGACAGTATTATCCAGGTACTCTAACAAAAAGGCGCCTCCCACACCCAATCCCGTTCCAAGGATTAAACCCAGAAGAAGATTAAGCTTCGTTTTCGGCTTGGTGCGATGTTCAGGAGGAATAGCAGGATCAATAATTCTCACTTTCCCCAATTGGGATGCCTGGGATATTTTTGCTTCCTCCAACTTCTGACGCATCAGGAGATAGGTTTGTGCTAAGACTGACCGATCACGTTCTAATCGAGCATATTGGAGCGACTTCGCCGGTAAAAGGCTTAGTTGATTATTGTACAAGTCTACCACTTTTTTATATTCCCCAGCCCTGGAGATAAGTCCCGCCTCCTGGGCTTCAAAGATGAGTGCCGTATCAATGAGCGACTGACGATATTTTATAGGATCAGCTAAAGAGATCCCTTGAGCGATAAGCTCTTCGGTCTGGTATTTCAAATTCTCTTTCAATTTTCCGATCTTAATCCTGACTGTTTTCACAGCTTCATGATTCTCCCCATAAATACTGGCATTCCGGATAAGATCAGCTTCATTCTGAGCTATTTCCGTGCGGAGAGCAAAAAGACGGTGATTAATGGAATTGAGGAGTCTGTCCTTTAGCTCTTTCTCTTCCCGGGATAACAAGTTACTTACATACCGGATACGTTCTTTTACGATGTTTACTTCCGCCAATGTGGTAAAGTACTTCGACTCGATATCAGTAAGCTGCTTTAAAAGAAGATCGGCATTTCCTTCCAATCCATAGATCTGCTCCCTTTCTTGAAAAGACTTTAACGAATCTTCTAACACAGCCAAATTTGATCCTGTTTTTACTAATTGGTCTTCTAAAAAATTTCTCAGATTGATCAACTCACCGGTATTCAATGACAGATCCCTCTCCTGGTAAAGTTTGACTATGGTATTTGAGACCAACGCCGCCTCGACAGGGTCGCTGCTTGTGTACATGACATTTAAAATATTCGTACTTCTCTGGTTGGAAACGGTCATGTTTCCCCTGACTGCTTTTACGAATGCATTAAACAGAGAATCGCTGATTTCACCCTCATGGTAAGGAAGATCAACATTATCAGAATCCCATAACCCAAAGGTCAGCACCGCCCTCACCGTTTTTCTGATCCCTTCGGGTTGGTATGTCTTCGTACCAAATAGAAACAGAGCATTTCTCTGATCTGAATTCCAGAAGTTCATCACAACCGCTTCTGCCAAAGATCTGGATTTCAGAATTTCTATCTCATTGTTGAGCAGGTTGACGTCTTCCCCAAAACCAATATCAAAGACCGTCATTGCCTGGTCCGGTTCATCTACCATGATCATGGCAGTGGATTCATATACAGGAACCATCCATAGTGTCTTTAGAGCAGTTACAAATAGCACTATAAACCCCACCCAGAATATGACCTTACTATTTCGCCGGAGAACGTAATAAATGTCTTTGAGACTTAGTTCTGACTCTTCAAAGCCATATTGATGGTTGCTGGAATGATTGTACTGTTGAAGTTCCGTCATTAAATTCTCTGAGAATATATTAGAATTTGTAAGTAAATGTTAACCATGCTTAGAAATGTATTGAATAGACCAGCCCGAGAAAGAACAAAGGAAGATACTTTCTGCGGTATAATATATGTATCATTAGGAAGCACTTCTACAAAATCGCTCCTGTCACCCGTTTTTAGAAATTTCTCCATATTAATAACATACATCATCTTACCGTTTTTATCGGGTTCCTTCCGGAATATCCGAACCTTTTTCAGGTTTGCTCCTGTCTTATTTCCGCCTGCTACTGACAACAGTGTCACCAAATCTATCCCGTCATAGACCATATGGCTCCCCGGTTTATTGACATGCCCCCACACGTTTACCCACATACGAATCACGCCGAATTCGTCGGTGATGTACTTTTCACCGCTCCGGGGAAAATCCTGCCGGCCATATCTCTGTCGTTCTAACTGTGTCTGAGGGAAAACAGTTGTGTTCAATATTACAACAGACAGAAGTACAGCCACTCCCGATCGAAATATAGATACTTTCATCATAAAATACATCTTCCGTTTAAGCTGAGTTGCTCCCTGGAATAGAGCGGAGTGGAGTGGAAAACAGACAACTCAAGTGCCTGGTTCGGTGTTTTGTATCTCAATGACATTGATTTTTGACTAATTTCCTTCCGAAGCTTCGGGACAAATTTTCACCTAATCCTTGACGCCACTTCGTATAATCAAAGGGTTCTTTTTGAATCAGGGAAACAAACCGTTCTGTTTCAACATCACCAGGAGATTCTGTAAGGACTTGAAGTCCTTTCACTTAGATTTCTATATCGTTCATCATGATAAAACCTCTGATTTTTCACTTATCTTGTCTTGTCATGAATTTAATTCCAAATTATATCAAAACGACGCTTAATCTTATCTAAAAATGTTGGAGACTGATAGGTCACCTCTATTTCCTCAATCTCCACGGGTTCCCCTTTTAAAATTTTTTCAGGAATAGTCGTCACCATCTCTATAATTTGATCACCCATGAGTTCCTTCCCTACAGTGACTGCTTTTTCCAGACAAAAATTGCGTCTTCTATCATCATGAACATCAGACCCAATTATATGGCATAGCCCTTCACTGATAATTTTACCGGCACTTTCCTTTGCTGATCTACCCAAATATCCCAATAAACTTCCCCCATCCACTTGTATCAAACAGCCACTGTAAATCCAGTTACGTACTATTTCCAAATTTTGCTGAACAGGCCTATAACGCTCCGAATGGGCAATGATGGGTGTAATACCTTTCATTTTTAATTCAAATAAAACCTGTTCGTGTCCATCCGGCAGCATGTGGAACGGAAATTCGATCAGCATATATCTTCCATTCCCCATAGTTACATGAGGGTCTTCCACAATTTTCAACAGATTAGGAAGATAAAAAACCTCCGCACCCAAATGAATGTTAATATCAATCCCTCTCTTTTTTGATCTTTTCAGTAAATCTTCAATCTTAAATCTTAAATCATCAATTCCAACCTCTTTCCCCCCTATTTTGGGGTGCTGATAATGCACTGTGTTTACAACATCGGTAATTCCTTGCTCTGCAGCCGTTTGCAGCATGGATAGAGACATTTCCATTGATGTAGGCCCATCATCAACATTTGGAAGCACATGGTTATGAAAATCAATCACAATTTGGTTCCCAATTCAAAGATAAAAGTAAAAGATAGTAATCCATCAGTTATGGGAAGAAAAACAGCAACGCTAAGTCATTACCTGCCTGTGCTGTAGCTACGGCAGACAGGCAAGCAGAACGTAGTTGTGCGTGGTTATCCCGTTTTCACGCCGAGAAATATATCCCGATACTTGGATTTTTGTTCTTTTTTCTTGGTTCTTCTATGTTCTCCGTGTCCTCTGTGACTTATCATCCTGGGTATAGCTCCGCCACGTCACTCACATACTTTGATTCCCAAGAAGTAACGTGGTATTTAGTGAGAAGGCTGAAGCTCAGATAAGAGAAACGGTTCTATCCGCAGGATCCTGCGAACAGGCAAAAGGCCTATGTAATATTCTTATGTTTACAGCAAAACCGCCTTGATCTGTATTTGTACTGAAACCTTTAAAACTATCCTATAACGATGAATTACTTTTCTGTTACCCATAATTCGGTGGAGTTTCAGACTCCATCATCACACAAATTAATGGTGTCAATCATAAAAAATCAGAACAAAAGATTTCATGTGATTACCATCACAATGAACAATTGACTAAAATCAGTAATTATTATCACGTTATTAATTTACAATCATTTTGTTGATGAGTCGTATCCGAAAAGGTCATTTTTGCTAGAATTGACCTGTCTATCGTCCCTAACGACAGATAGATGAGATCATTACCCACCTACCTGTTGTGTCAAACCTTTTCGGAGTAGACTCATTGATATAATAAAACATTGAATAAAGGTTATTTCATGTACAATCAAATCTTAGTGGAGAAAACTTCCGCATGATAGAATAATACTACTACTAACATTTTTTCATCTTTCGAAAAAATTAATGTTCAATCAGAACTGAATTGAGAACCTATACCCTATTCCTCCCAACTCCTTCTTTAAATTAATACGATAAAGTACAAAGTCATACAAAGCAATCCAAGTTACTTAGTCCTAAATTTAACCCCGAAGTTTCGGGACTCTTATTTACTCGAATCCCGAACTTTCCAGATTTGAGCAATACTTTACGTTCTAACACCGACCTGAATTGAACGATTTTCCCTACATCATCGACGGCAATATGTGTACTTACCAGGTTACTGTCCCGAAACTTCGGGATGATCGACCACTATTCTCGGTCAGACACTACTTAAATTCATTTTCCTGAATGTCATCAGACTGCTTTCTCTTGTGTTTCAATTTTCTTCTTAGTAATGTCGCACTCACAATATTTGAAAATGAAGGATATGTGGTTATCGAGTTAATATCTGTCGTCGATCCCGGAACGAGTCGGTAATCGGATAGATGTGTCGAATCGTTTCAATAAAGAAAGAATCTGCTCGGCGACACGCCTGACTCGTTGTCTAAATGGGGAACACAGACGGAAAATCACAAAAAATGAAAATTCCTATCCATTAGTTGACGGATGCTGTATATACAATTAAATTGACATGAAAAGAAAACCAAGGCAAAGGGTAAAATTCTATAAGGACCTTGATTTCTTAAATAGTCCCGATGCGAGACCCGCCAGACTGCTTGCAGAATATTTCGGCCCTTTGCGTAAATTCCGTCAAAAGAAAATTAAGGATACCATTGTATTCTTCGGTTCGGCAAGAATTCCATCCCCGGAGGATATAGCAGAAATGAAAGCTGGGGATAAGAAGAATCACGATGGACTTATCAGGCTATCAAAATATTACCAGGATGCACGAGAATTAGCCGGAAGGATAACGAATTGGTCCAAGTCACTCCACGATCCAAAACACCGATTCATCATCACATCCGGAGGTGGCGGTGGAATCATGGAAGCAGCTGCCAGAGGAGCTTCGGAAGCCAGCGGATATGCAATAGGGCTAAATATCAGCCTCCCCTTTGAACCTCAAGGCAATTCCTACACCACACCTGAACTGGATTTTGAATTCCACTACTTTTTCATGCGAAAATTCTGGTTCCTTTACCTTGCAAAAGCGCTGGTTATTTTCCCCGGTGGGTTCGGAACCCTCGATGAACTTTTAGAACTTTCCACCCTAATTCAGACTGGAAAAATGAAGAAAAAATTACCCGTCATAATTTACGATTCCAAATACTGGAAAAAGGTTATTAACTTTGACTTCCTTGTGGAAATGGGAACCATCTCCGGAAAAGATCTCAATCTATTCCATTTTTCTGACTCAGTAGATGACGCATTTGCATTCTTAACAAAAGAACTTACCCGAACACACTTGCAAGGTAGGAATTTTTAATTTGATCTATCCACCAGCCACTCAAGGAACTAAGTAACAAAGGAATAAAAATTATTAAGTTATTTGAAGAATTAGATCTCTACTTCTTTTATCAAACTTCCTGGTTTATGCTATGTATCTGTATCGGAAATTCTCCATAGGAGTTCCTACGGAACAATGTTTCTTGTCAAGAAAATTAGTTATTGGTTAATTGGTAATCTTAACTCGCTGCTTTACCACTCACCACTCACCCCTGTACGGTCGTTCCTCCCTACGGGGCAGGCACTCACCAGTTACTACTCACCAGTTACCGCTCACCACTCACCTGTTTGAGTTTGAGTGCGAAAATAAAAAGCCCGGATCAAGCCGGGCTTTGATTTTTGATTGGGTAATATAACTATCCTCAGAACGTCAATCTTAACGCATTTTGCACATTCCGAATTATCAGCAGTGCATCTGCACCACTAACGGTCCCTGAAGGATAGAATTTACCGGTCACCAGGTCAGCTTTCATTATACCCCGTTCAGAGCACAATGCCATTGCCGGATAAGCGTAATGACTGCTGGCAACATCGGAAAACCTTGAAGGTGATTCTCCGAAGTATCTGGTTTCAAGCCCGGGATCGCGAGTAACAGCCACTAAAATTCTGGCTACTGCTCGTGCATAATTGGCTCTTGTGATATTTTCTGCCGGATGGAATTTCCCATCGGGATCGGGTTCCATCACGCCCAGTTCCAAAGCTTCGGAAATCCATCGTTCCGCCCAGTTACCTTTTATGTCTTTAGGGTGCGATTCCTTTTGTTGGGCTTTCAATTGTGCGGGAGTCTGAAATGTAGGACTGTCTGTCGGGAGAAATCGTTCGAATATCTCGGTAAGTTTTAATTCTTCCACAAACAAGACTGCAAGGTCTGCCCGGGTGATTTTGAACTGTAGAGCTATCTTTTTACCTGCGGGTGTACCCGGTTTTGCTCGAACAATTTTCTGTGATGTTTCCCACATCTCGTCAGCCTTGCTGGCATATTCTCCTTTCCTGTCTACGACCTTTCTAAATTGGTTTTCAGCTTTTCTAAATTGATAATTGTATAAATACGCCATTCCAAGATAGTAGGTAGCAGCCTCGTGTTTGGATTTGAGTTTCAGAGCCTTCTCAAATGATTTTTCAGCTTTTTTTACCCACTTTTTATCTTCTCCTCTATGGGCTATCCAAAGCCTTCCGGCTAACACGTGAACATCAGGATTTTTTTTGGCAAGCCCTACGCCTTTGTCCATATATTTCCGCCCCTGTTTCAAATCTCCTTTCAATCCGGTAGCTAATCCAAGACCCGCCCAGCCCCGAGCAAATTTCTTATCCAGATCAACCGATTGTTGAAATGAGGCTTTAGCTTTCTTGTATTCCTCATTATCAAGATACCGCATGCCAGCCCGGAAGTGATATTCCGGTGTATCGACTTCCGACTGTGGTTTTACTTTGGGTCCGCAGTTGTAAAGTGTTAGCACAAACGGTAAGATTAGTAGTAAATAAAATGCCTTTTTCATTACTGTGCTCCTTATATGCTCTTAAGTTAAAATATAACCGCAAATAATATTAAATGAAACAGCTTTACTTCTTGTTTTGATTCCCGTCACATTTATACCTTTCTTGTTGAAATTACGAGAAAAGTTGGATATATTGAAGTAATTAATTGGATTGGTGTCATTTTGGGGGTAATTATGTCAAAGACATGGAAATTTTTATTATTTCTACTATTTCCTTTTATAATCTTGCTGTCTCAGAGCAGTACTATTACTGTGGAAGGAATAGGCATGAGCGAGGATGCTGCCATAGAATCTGCAAAACGGTCGGCGGTGGAGATTGGGATTGGTACGGTTTTGTCCTCAGAGACAATCGTTAAGAATTCCGTATTATTTTCCGATAACATTTTCGCAAAAGCCACCGGTTTTGTAAAAACGTTCACTGTAAAGGATAAATACCAGGGACCCGATGGTTTATGGGTAGTAACCATCGAAGCTGAAGTTACTGAAATCCTTGATGAAATACTTCAGGATGAGTTGGCAGTTCAAACTCTGCTTAATGCTATGAATCGGCCGAAGATGATTTTCTTTATTAAGGAAGTGAATCTCATCGATAATACCCCCACGGATTTTGCAGAAACGAAGCTTATCAGCATGTTTTATGAAAAGGGTTTTGATGTGGTGGATCGGCAGCTCATATCTGCTCTGAAAGGAGACCCTGATTATACCCAGGCGATTGCAGGAGATGTTACAGCAGCAGCAAATATTGCAAGTCAATTGGGTGCGGATATAGTGGTGATCGGTACTGCAAAAATCTCATCCGGGGGTGCAATAAAAGCAGGGAATTTTACCATGTTCTCGGGTCAGGCTGATGTAAATGGGAAAATTATCCGGACTGATACGGGAGAAATTCTTGCCATTGTGCCCCAGGCAAGAGGGAAAAAACCGCACATCTCTGCGACTACTGCAGGCATTAATGCGGTAAATGAAGCTACGGAAATTCTGGGAAAAAATATCATCAGGCAGCTCATCAGGAAGTGGAGTACTCAACAAGCAAATGCCATCAATATATTCCTTGTTGTCACAAACGTTGATTTTATGGCTTACATGAACTTGACCACGTATTTAAAATCCCAGACTATTCCTGGTGTTCGCAATGCCTTTGATAAGGGTTTCAATGATGGCGTGGCGGAATTCCAGATACTCTATGAAGGAAAATCACAAGATTTAGCCATGGCGCTGATGCAGTACCCGTCTGAAACTGTGACTTTAAAGATCAAAGGATTATCCGGGAATCGAATCTCTGCCGAAGTAACCAAATAAATTGGAGGGAGTTATGAAAAAACACGCTTTACTTGTTACTTGTTACTTATTACTTGTCACTTTTGCATCTGCCCAATGGGGATGGGGAGCAAACGATGCCGTGGAGGAAGTGGGAAACGGCGCTCTCAACTATTCCAACGGTTGGGTCACAGCTACCGGGATTGGTGCTATCAGTCCCCTTGCTCAAAACCCGGGAATGGCGAGAGCCACGGCTGTCCGTGCAGCCAAAATCGATGCCTTGAGGAACTTACTTGAAGCCGTGATGGCAGTTACGGTTACATCTGAGACAACGGTGAGAGGGTCAGCTATTGAAAATGACGTGATTAAAACCAAGGTGGAGGGCATGATAAAAGGGGCCAGAATGCTCGATCTGGACGGTGACGGAAAGGTTGATTACTCCAGTGACATCCGGTACCTGAGTGATACTTCTATCGAAATTGAGATGGGAGTTCATATGTCCGGCATTTCCAGTATTGTGCTCCCCCCGACAGGATATTCTCAAGCGCCGCCCGATTTGTCTTCGGAGGCTGCAACAGTTGAAACAACGCCTAAACCAGGAACAATTACAGGCATCATCCTGGATGCAAGAGGGCTCGGTGTGCGACCGGCTATGTCCCCAAGAATTATTGATCAAAATGGGGACGTTGTTTATGGATCTGGGAATTTTACCCGGGAATATGCAATCAAATTTGGGGTTGCAGGATATTCCAAGAATTTGGATGCCGCCAAAGAAGACCCAAGAGTCACAGGAAATCCACTAATTGTGAAAGGGATTGGTATACAGGGATCAAACAAGACCAACTTGGTTATCGCTAACAGCGATGCATTTAAGATAAAGAATGCCGATAACCGTGATCAATTCTTGCGGAATTGCAAGGTGATGATTTTGTTGGATTGATACGTTAAGTCAGAAGTAGTATAAGTTTTTCGGTTAAAAGAAAAAACCCCTGTGCCTGCCTAAAATGGGTTGTAATTAAAATCAACCGTTAATAGCAGGAATTTCTGTATTAATGAGGATTAAAATATGTTTTTCGGTAAAGAGAAGTTTGGGTGGATAAAACCCAACGCACGTGAGCTTTATTGATAACTGCGAAAATGAAAGTGAGATCATAATATGAGGATAAAAACAATTGTTCGGTCACTGACGATAATAATGGTTTTGTGTTTGTGGACGAATTCTACAGCAGAAACTTTACCTCAGGAGTCGGAACAAGAAACAGTTGGTGTGCCTGAAACTAAAGATGATGGTGTTGAAGATATTGGATTACAGCCCGGAGATGAGGCGCCTAAATTTGCTCTGAGAACTACAGAGGGAGATTATCAGATCCTAAGCAAGTGGTCCGGCGAAAGGCTCTCGCGACCGGCTTCACAGCCTATCAGACATGTAGTTATTGCCAGTTTTTTTGCTACCTGGTGTGAACCCTGTATGAAAGAACTACCGCATCTCCAAAATCTCTATGAAAAGTATATGGAGAAAGACGTCAAATTTTTCCTCATCGACATTACTGAGTCCACCAGGTCGGTAGAAGGATATGAAAATTCCCCAAAAGCCGGACCATTTTTAAAGAAGAAAGGAATTACCATCCCTGTTTTAATCGATATTTACGGTATGGCAAAAAAGAATTATGGCGTGACTACCTTACCCCGGCTTTTTGTAATTGATAAGTATCGAAAAATTCGATTGACCAAAAAAGGATTTAAGGAAGGGGAAGACTTTGAGGGAGAACTGGCAGCGATGATTGATAAATTGTTGATGGAAGGAAAAGAAGGAAAGTAGCGGTTGTCTCACAACTCTACCCTATATACCTTAATCTTAATAAGAGAGAGGGCTTCAGGAAGTGCTCACGGAGGGAGTCCCTAT
>JADFPG010000189.1 GCA_022562455.1 Fidelibacterota bacterium
GTTAAACTTGGGCAAAGAAATCTACGATCAACCCTTCCATTGATGTGATATAACCCTCCTAAAATCGAGGCACAACTCACCATCAATCTACACTTCATTTACCTGTCTGCACTGTCGTTACCTGTCTGCTCTGTCGTTACCTGTCTGCTCTGTCGTTACGACAGGCAGGCGACAGGCAGGCGACAGGCAGGCAATGACTGCTTTATTTTATGTTCGTCACATGACTAAGGCAGTGCAACTGATTATAGAATTTGATTGGAGGTAACAAACCTTACAATTAAATTTCCATTCAATTTTAATCAGCGCATGATGGCAACTGGAAAAAGAATACTCATATTTTTCGTCGTAGTTATATTAGCAACGCCGGTATTTGCTAACTTTAAGTATTTTAAAATGGTACAACTATCAGCAGAGGTCTATAGGGTGGAATGCACAGTAGATCAGATGAAATTGGTTGATGCGGACGAAGATAAACAGGCTTTTTACATCAATCTAAAAAGTAATAGAAATAATTTTGAGATGGTGATGCTTGTCGGTTTCATAGCAGCAGGTGAAGCTATGAAGATTGGAATTGAACCTGATGTGTTCTTTGTCAGGGTACAAATACCACTTGGTGAAGGCTTCGAGCTACTGGCTACAGCAAGTAAAGAAGATTTAAAACGGCTAATGAGTGGGGAGATAAATACAGCTCAATTTGCCAGAATTATTCAATATCTTTAAAAAATAAGGAGGAGATATGGATCCATTTGGACTTGAAGCAACCCTGATCAGTTATTTACGAGCAATCGGGTGGTCGATCGTGGCTGCCATCGGATTTTCTCTCGGCATTGGTCTCGCAATCAAAGTCTTTGACTGGTTGTCCAGCGATATAGACGAGTGGGAGGAAATCAAAAAAGGGAATATAGGTGTGGCTTTGATTTTCGTGTCACTTATTCTCACCGTCGGAGCATTGGTTTATAAAGTAATCTAAGATCGATCTTTTAAACCCTTTGTAAATTGTTAGAGTGGGGATTATTCTCCACTCTTTTTTTGAATTCATCGTGTAGAAATTTTCGATTTTCGTAATGGAAATGGCTGGGAATAGTGCGAAGTACTTCTTCCGCAGGAGTCCCTACGGGATAAGTACGTAGAACTTAATTTGTTTACAAAGTGTAGTTAACCCAGATAGGGTTAGTGTAACAGGTGTGATCCCTTTCATCGATGGTTGACACCAGTTTTCCCCTAATGTACCCTGATATTCCATGAAAATTGTATGAAAAATCAAGCGCTTCCGAGTATGTATTTGTATCAAATCGGTGAGTAAAAACTTCTGTCTCTTTAGCTGTTCGAAAATTGCCAAGATAAAGAGTAACTTCTTTTAATTCTCCGAATTCTACAGTTGAATCATTTCCAATCTTTATCTTTATATTACTTCCATTAATCGTATCACCTAAAGTTACACTTTCGGTACTATTCTCAGCTGTTAGTGATAATAAAGGTCCATCGGAAATCACACATTTACCCTGTTTTAGTGAGTGGATTATGGAATCGATATTATCCACAGGATGCTGCGCAGGGGATCCGCTCGGTAAAATTCCTGTCCGGCATTTTCCGAATATGTAATTTAGATTATCCCAAGTAGTTACCATTGGTATTTTTATTTGGCGGAACCGGTTGAAATTCCCATGGGCATCATTTCCCGCATAAATAAAGCTTTTCTGCTTTTTTAACAAAATATCTATCCAGTCATTTAATCCTTTGTAAAAACCATCGTTAAAATGTCCATTTAATATTTCAAATCCATTAAGCCCATTCAATTCTAAATCTGTCTGGCGCCATGTACCCCTATTCAAAAAAAGTCTCTCTAAAAATGAGAATGGTTCACGAGGGTGGCTTGCAATTATTAGTGTATTTTCTTTTTTTATCTTGATGGTATTTTTAATGGATAATTCTGTTTTCGTATGAAACCATTTTTCTGCACCATCTCCTGAACCGGGGAGAAATTCAGGGTGATTTAATACCAGAGTATGTACATTTTTATTGTCTGAGTTGGAGGTAGTAACCTCTTCACCTGGTATTAAGACAGGTTTCTCTGGTTTATTAAGCTCATTAACTTCCTTTAAAAATTCCTTCCATTTAGTGAGATTTATGTCTTTGCTCCACCAGGAATCGGGTAGTTTATCAATATCGTAAGAGTGATCAGTAATGCAAACAAAGGATAAGCCCAAGGCTTTGGCAGACAATTGTGTCGCTTCCAATGGCGCTCCGAACTCAACAAAATCCTCTGTGTATGAGCTGTGGTAATGAAGGTCACCCCAGTGCCAACCTTTGTCGACTCCTGGCAGAGGATCATTTGAAATGAATACTGATAATGGTTTTTCAGGGGATGTTTTTAGATTGTGATTTATACAGGATTTTATTTTTCCATTTATTTCATATGTGAATACCACATTTATTTTACACATACCGGAATGTTCATCGACATCTAAAAATATAGTCTCGTACCACCATCGATCATTGATTTCCACATCTTTCTTGTATTTAAAATTTTTACGATTTCCTTTTTTACTAATTAATTCGATATCGATTGAGGAAAGAATAATTGGATATTTATCAGCATCTTTAACTAAAATGAGGACAGGTAGTGGCTTTCCGGGATCGAGGCGAAAGGGTGCATCAGCAAGGATTTCCGGTTCACGTCGGAAATAACGGCTGAAAGGGAAATACTTGAAGCGATAGTGCATTTCCGCATAAAGGAAAATGCCTAACCCCAAGGTGAGAAAATCAAATTGAACAGGAAGTAACATCTGACCGAAACTTGTGAGATTAATCTAAAATTCCAAACTAAAATAGGGAATACAATTAATAGCTTCAGAGAACGGAGAGATAGTTAAGTTTATTTCAGAAATACTATTTTTTTCGTTGACTCAGGAGAGTGTCTTTACTAGTTCCTTTTCTAAATGTTGGTGGCTTACTCAGCTTTGTAGTGGGTGAGCTCGTTAACCCGGAAGATCCCACAGCCCTAGCCGGGGCAATTCTGAAACTGCTAGGATTATCAATAATTAGATATAACAAGCTATGCGAATGTGCTCTTAGGACAGCCAAACGCTATTCCTGGATGTCCATAGTTGATAAATGTCTGCCCACTATAATGAGGTAGCTACCCCGAATCATAGGAGATAATCCCAAAAACGTGAATCAAGCATGTCCTGATGTAACAGACTCACTTCAAGAGTGTATCTATCTACTTATATAAGATTTGCTTTGAATTATCTTATATTTCCCCCGAGACGATACTATGATAATGGCCTAGTCATCTACTTTCACTGTAAGAATTTTTAATCCTCCCAAACCACCGGCAATAAATAGTACGTCATTCTTATATGCAACATGATTTACGGATTGGAAATCACCAAATCTGATATTTCCCAAAAGTTTTAGGTTGTCCACTTCGCAATCTTTCGAATCAAATTTAGTTTCAGCAATTCCCACATAGACACCTGCTTCCCCATTCGCCATAAATAGTAACCGTTTGTCCGCGGTAGCGGCATTAGTCACAGTAACAGAGGGGGTTAAATCTGAGATAACAGGCTGTGGAACGGAATCGATTACGGTACCGGTTTCTAGGCATACAATTTGAGTACCGCCATCACCAAGTGCCAATATAGCTTTCTTTTTGTTTAATTCAATCGTCGATTTAGAAAAAGGTATGTTTGCTCCTGTCAATATATAATCGTTTTTCAAGGTGGCCAATTCTCTATCAAATGTTAGCAGCATTGCGGGGGTCCCAGCAACAATCCCCACATCATTGTCATCTGTATCAACTCCACGTGCATCTTCAATTTCAACCGAATCGTGTTTTGTGAATGTATTTTTATCGATAATATTTACATATCAA
>JADFPG010000190.1 GCA_022562455.1 Fidelibacterota bacterium
TTAAACGCAAGGATGAAACAGATATTAGAATCGAAACTGGTTGTTTTTGATAACCCAATAGATTTTCATATTATACCAAACGCAAGTGTCGCAAAGTTAGAAAACTCTATATTAACTCTCTCAATACACTTTATTCACAGGGCCCCATCTTCGAACAAATCAGGTGAAGATGTTTTAACCCTGATTGTGGATGTGAAAAATCATACAGCTAATGAAGATTATTAGATTGATGATTTAAGCATACGTGTCCATGACATTTCCAAATCTCCTATAAAGCTGGCAAATGTTAAGGGGATGGTCGTACAACACAATATGGACTTGGATTTTGCGACTTCTATTAGCATTATATCAGACAAGACTGATCAAATGATAGAACGATTGAGCAGCGGGCAAGTATCAGTTGTGGCAAAGCTGTCTCATGTTGAGATAAAACGTGGTAAAGGAGCCAAAAAGAACTGGAGCACAGGCCAGTGCAGGTGACCATTTATGTCACGAAGCGGTTACTTAAGCCCCCAAGTTCACTAATATAAGAGGGGACAGAGTTCTGAAAAATCTCCCGAATATTCGGGATCGCTGGTTTCCCGATTCCATCGGGAGCCTGAGCTATAACAGATTTACCGGCGGTTTTTGTTCTTTGGATACTTCCGTGTCCTTCTTTAATCGGTATTTCACCGTTACTAAAGGATTACTGTCACGCTACATCAATATGTTTGACGTATCGATCTTTGACTATAACCCAAATTGAGGGCTATTCTCAATATTATAGATGGGCAAATGCTGATTCGTTGGGTTACACACCCTGAGATCAAGTTGTGGACAAATGACGAAAACAAACAAGTTGTTTTTTCTACACGAATTTCTCATTTAAAGAAAAAAATTCTCCAAATCCTCATAAATGTCAGCTATCTGACAGTAAATATTATCATTGAAAAATATATTGGCAAAAAAATAGGAGGAAGTAATGAACAGACGAAAATTCCTGATAAGAATCCCGGGATTATTGGGACTCCCTCTAATCATTCAGCAAATTGGTTGCGATTCGGAGTCTTCTCTTTACGGTTCTGGGAATGGGTCTAATGATACAGACAACACAAGTTTTACAATAACTTCATCATTAAACGGCAATCATACACATACTGTAAAAATATCTTATAGCGATGTTGAAAATCCCCCTGGCTCTTCAAAAACGCTTACATCAAGTTCAACCGGACATACTCATCAGATCACACTTTCCCCCACTGATTACCAGGCTTTAAAAGACGGGAATACTATTATCAAAACATCAACAGTAGAGAGTGGTCATTCGCACAGTTTCAGCATAAAAGTTCCTGGATAGGATCGGTCCAAAAAGTCTGGATTTCCTTTCTATAGCTCCTTAATCCATGGCGTGTACTCGATCAAACCTGAATTTTGGGATGGCATTTACCCTGTGGAACAGTTTTATTCCTCTCGGGATTCCACAAAGTGAATGTCTATATCATCAGAAATACTACATGCAAATAACGCTGTAAACAGGATAGTTGAAAATGGAGACAATCTCTTCCCAGCTCTGTCCTGTTTGAGAGTCTTCAAAAGGAAAAGACGAGGTCAGAGACGAGTAACTTTAATATAAGGGACAAATTCTAAATTGTTGAAATAAGGAAATATTTCGACCCGTTTCTTTTCATCATTATCTAATTTTGAGGTGGAGAGACAAAAAATCTTTACCGAAGCTTACTCCAATCACCAACAATATATATCACCCAAACGCCACATCCAGGACCATCATCAAAGTAAAGCCTAACATAGCGCCGATAGTGGGACTATCCGTATCCCCGTGTCTCTGAGATTCCGGAATCAGTTCTTCAACCACTACAAAAATCATTGCTCCTGCTGCAAAGGCAAGAGCATAAGGTAAAACCGCTTGTGAACTTAACACAATGGTTGCACCGATAACACCTGCTATCGGTTCTACCACAGCAGACAATTGACCGTACCAAAAACTCTTAAAACGAGATACCCCCTCTCGTCGAAGTGGCATGGAAATTGCAAACCCTTCAGGAAAATTCTGTATACCGATCCCGATTGCGAGGGCAATCGCACCGGGGAATGTAGCAGAAGGAAGATGAAATGCAACAGCCCCAAATGCCACTCCCACAGCAAGCCCCTCGGGAATGTTATGCAAAGTAATGGCTAAAATGAGAAGCGTTGTTCGATGCCAACTTGTTTTAATACCTTCAGCTTTTTCTACCGGTAATCCAAGGTGAACATGGGGTAGAATTTTATCAGCAATCCACAAAAAGAGACCACCCATCAAAAATCCAACGGCTGCTGGAATCCAACCGGGTGTGCCCCCTGCTTCTGACATCTCGATGGCTGGTGCAAGAAGCGACCAGTAACTTGCCGCTATCATCACCCCCGCAGCAAATCCTAACATGCCATCCATTGCCCTGCGACTAAATTCCCTTTTAAGGAAGACTAAAGCTGATCCAAGAGCCGTTAGCCCCCATGTGAATATGGTTGCAATAAGCGCCTGTAAAACAGGATGAAATTCTTTAAAATTCTCAATCATAATTTTTTTATCACTTCAAACAGAGGGAAATTACTTCTCTATCCTTTATCTGAAAAGAGGTTAGCTGGAATAACCTTTTTAAAGTAAACATAATTCCTGTTAAAAAGTAATTCAATAAGTAATTTCTAACCAGGTAAGAATCGATTTAACCTGCTTTTATAGTCGAAATATGAATTTCCTCACTACACTCGGGATTCTCCTAATATTATTTGGAGTATTGGTATTTTTGTCCAAATACGTGGTATCAAAAAAAACCCGTGAGACAATGGAACAAAACGTCGAGCCAATTCCGGTCTTTTATAAATCTATGAATAAATTTTTGATTCGTATGATCATTGTCCTGGTCATTATGATGCTTATTCTTTTCACATTCTTCAACAAGTAATGATTCGCTACCTCATTGATGGTCATAACGCAATTCACCAGATAAAGCGGTATCTCGACCTGCTTGACAGAGATTACGTGCTCTGCCAAAAAACATTTTACAGAGATCTGGTAATCTATGCGGATACGCGAAATGTTAAAATAGTCCTTATTTTTGACGGCAATCCACCGTGGAATCCGCCAAAAGGTAATAAAGAAGTTATGGTGAAATTCAGTGGCTCAGATAGGGATGCAGATTCCCTTATTAAAACATTAGCAGGAAAATGGACAGGACGACAGACGGTAGTCGTCACTGCAGATCGATCTATCCTACGAGAAGTGATAGCCATGGGCTGCCAGAGCCTTTCACCCAAGAAATTTGACGGTCTTATCAAAAGAAAAAAATCTTGGGAATCTCGTAATATACAAACCGACAATGAAAAACCGGATTTCCTTACTGAATCTGAAGTCCAATGGTGGAAACGAGAAATGAAACAAGCTTTAGCCAGGAAAAAAGAAAAGGACTAGCAGTCCGTTTCGCAAATAACATTAAAATGAAGGACGACAGTGTTAATGTGTTTATGTATTTCCCAAAGGGATGCCTACGGCAAACGTGTTATGGTACCATCTCGACAGGAGAACGTGAACCCCGTATCCCGAGCTTGTCGGGACTACGCTCCCTACGGGGCAGGCACTTGAACACTGAACACAAGAACACTTAAAAACACTGCTTATTGCCATCCGTCAGCTGACGGAAGGAAACGCTGTACTAGGATCAATTGACAACAAAAAATTTGGAAATGCCAACACAGTTAACTGGTAATTTGTGTATTTAGTGCCTGAATGATTCATCAGCCCACCCTGTTGAATATCCCGAAAGTTCGGGATTCCACAGGACAGGCACGAATCACGCCTTCACTCCTCACAAAAATCATATAACGA
>JADFPG010000069.1 GCA_022562455.1 Fidelibacterota bacterium
CGGATATGAAGACGGTAGTGACAGGAGTGGAGATGTTTCGTAAGGAGTTGGATGAAGGCAGAGCGGGAGACAATGCAGGATTATTGTTACGGGGAGTAGACAAGGATGCGTTAAAACGTGGGCAGGTTATATCTGCACCTGGGAGTATAACACCTCACACGAAGTTTAAGGCGGAGGTGTATGTACTGAAGAAGGAAGAAGGGGGAAGACACACGCCCTTTTTCAATGGGTATAGACCTCAGTTTTATTTTCGGACGACAGATGTGACAGGGATTGTGGAATTACCTTCAGGAACGGAGATGGTAATGCCGGGAGATAATGTGACGGTAGAAGTAGAGTTGATCAGTCCTATTGCCATGGAGAAGGAGTTGCGTTTTGCCATACGTGAGGGTGGTCATACGGTAGGCGCCGGTGTCGTTACGGAAGTGGTTGAATAATTCGTGGCTGGAAAAAGTAAAAGGAACTTTGTTACTTTGGAATGTACCAACTGTCATCGTCGGAACTATTCTACGACGAAAAACAAGCGGAAACACCCTGAGAGAGTTACATATAAAAAGTATTGCCCATGGTGCCAAGGTCATTCCCTTCATAAAGAAACGAAATAAATCTTAGGTGATTAAATAAGACCTATAGGTGAGTAGCTCAATTGGTAGAGCTCCGGTCTCCAAAACCGGCGGTTGCGGGTTCAATTCCTGCCTCACCTGCAGATAAGATTAATGATTAACAAGTTAAAAACTTTTATTAATGGCGTGTCATTTGAAATGAAGAAAGTATCCTGGCCAAGTTGGAGTGAGTTGCGAGGATCTACAATTGTTGTTTTAGGACTCTCTTTAATACTCAGTATCTTCCTTTTTATAGTAGATTTTGTTTTGTCACGTTTATTGAATGTGATTTTGTGACATGGATTGGTATACATTAAAAGTTTTTTCCGGGAAAGAGAAAAAGATCCAAGATACAATCATCAGAGAGGTAGAGCAGAGTGGCTATACGGATATTATTGGACAAGTATTGGTCCCCTCAGAGAATGTTATCGAGATGAGAAATGGAAAAAAGATAATGAAAGATCGTGTCTTTTTCCCAGGATACATACTGATTAAAATGGAAATGAACAGAGAAACTAAGTACTTGATGGAAATGGTTCCCGGTGTAATAAGTTTTGCTGGTCCCAAAGGGTTACCTCAGTCTCTCCGTGAGGAAGAAATAAATCGGATTCTTGGAGAAGTAGAGAGGAAGGAAGGTCGTGAAGTTATAGCATCCCATTTTAACACTGGTGATCCAATAAAAGTTATTGATGGTCCATTTATCGATTTTACCGGTTTTGTCCAAGAGGTCAATGAAGATAAACAAAAGGTAAAAGTTTCCGTATCAATTTTTGGCCGCCCAACGCCTGTTGAGTTGGATTTTTTACAAGTAGAGCACGAGAAATAATAAGAGATTATGGCAAAGAAAATTTCAACACTCATCAAATTACAGATTCCAGGCGGTAAAGCGAACCCAGCGCCACCCGTGGGGCCAGCATTAGGGCAACATGGTGTAAATATCATGGATTTTTGTAAACAATTTAATGAAAGAACCAAAGAAAGCATGGGAACGATCATTCCTGTCGTAATCAGTGTTTATGAAGACCGATCCTTTACTTTTGTAACTAAAACACCTCCCGCTGCTTTCCTTCTGAAAAAAGCTGCAAAAATTGAAAAGGGTTCTGCCGAACCAAACAGGGAAAAAGTTGGAGTTGTGACTGAAAAAGATTTGCAACAGATCGCAGAATTGAAAATGAAAGACTTAAATGCAAATTCAGTTGAATCTGCTGTCGAGATGATCAGAGGGACTGCAAGAAGTATGGGAATTAATATTAAGAACTGAGCTTATATGAAACGGAGTAAAAGATATAAAGAAGCGTTATCTGGAGTTGACCGATTTATGGAATATTCCCTTGAGAAAGCAATAGATGTTGTAAAAGCTTTTGCTACAAGCAAATTTGATGAAACAGTGGAAATGGCGATTAATCTTGGGGTTAATCCCAAACATGCTGATCAGAATATCCGTCTAACGACTTCTTTGCCTCACGGAACTGGAAAAAAGGTCCGTATTCTTGTATTGGCTAAAGGTGCTATGGCAAAAGAGGGAAAGGAAATGGGAGCTGATTATGTGGGTGATGATGAGTATCTGCAGAAACTCTCCGGTGGTTGGGATGAAATAGACATCATTGTTGCGACTCCTGACATGATGCCTAAACTGGGAAAATTAGGTAGAATTCTTGGGCCAAAAGGGTTGATGCCAAATCCAAAGAGTGGTACAATCACCCAGCAAGTTGGAAAAACAGTCAACGAAATCAAGGCAGGTCGGATTGAACTGAGAGTAGATAAAAATGGAATAGTACATACCGCAGTTGGAAAATGTTCTTTTAATAATGAAGAGCTTAGAGAGAACATTAAATCTATTATTTCTACCCTAATGAAAGTAAAACCAGCCGCTGTGAAGGGGACATATTTTAAAAAGTTAACACTCTCCTCTACTATGGGACCTGGAGTGAAAGTTGATAAAGCTACGGTGGTATAATATATGCCTACAAAACAAAAGATAAATATTGTATCGGATATTTCAGAGAAGTTTGAGAAAGCTAAGGGAATCTATTTAACAGATTTCTTGGGGTTAAACGTATCTGAGATGACAGAACTAAGAAAACAGTTTTTTGAAAAAGGTGTACAATATAGAGTTGTCAAAAATACGTTGGTGAAACTTGCTGCAAAAAATGCAGGGTATGATAATCTTGGGGAATATTTAAACGGATCTACTGCTATTGCTTTTTCTTATGATGACCCGACCATTCCTGCACAAATAATAAAAAAATTCGCTGCTTCTCATAACCTGCCAAAGCTTAAGGCATTCATTTTTGAAAGCCAATTGATGGACGAGTCCAAGTTTAATTTGGTTGCTAATCTTCCATCCCGGGATGTTTTATTGTCCCAACTAATAAATGGGTTAGCTTCTCCGATGAGTAAATTAGTAGCCACAATGAAGAGTCCGATATTAAATCTCATGAGTGTGTTAAATAGTTTAAAAAAACAAAAACAATCCTAGGGTATTGGGAGGATAAAAATAATGGCAAAAGCGAAACGTTCTGATGTATTAGAATATCTTGAAAATGCAAATATGCTGGAGATCGCTGAACTAATTGGTGATATAGAAGGGAAGTTTGGAGTAACTGCTGTTGCACCTGTTGCTGTTTCTGCGGGTCCCGCTGGTGATGGCGAAGAAGCTGCGAGTGAAGAAAAAATCTCATTTGACGTTGTTCTCACAGGTGTAGGTGATAAAAAGATCCAAGTAATCAAGGTTGTCAGATCTGTCACTGATTTAGGTCTTAAAGAGGCAAAAGAAGTAGTTGATAGTGCTCCTAAAGCAGTCAGGGAAGGATTGACAAAATCAGAAGCAGAAGATATTAAAAAACAATTAGAAGAAGTGGGCGCCACTGTAGAACTAAGATAAGACTATGATAAATATCTTGGGTGCTGACATTGAAATTTAATTTAACAAGGAGGACTTTTTGTCCGTGAAAATCAAAGAAATAACCGAAAGACAATCATTCTCACGTATTTCTAGCGTTATTGATATGCCTCATTTGCTAGATATACAGATAAAATCTTACAATCAGTTTTTACAACTGGAAGTTCCAGAGGATCAGCGTGAAAATATGGGACTGGAAGAAGTCTTTCGTAATATGTTTCCAATCGAGGATAATCATAAGAACTATATACTGGAGTATAAAAGTTATTATCTCGGTATGCCTAAATATACCCCAAAGGAATCTCTCGAGCGTGGTGTGACTTTTTCCGTACCCTTGAAGGTTCGGTTGATTCTGCATCTGACAGATGAATTCGATAGATCAAAATATGCTCAAAGTATTGAGCAAGATGTCTATTTTGGGAATGTCCCTAGAATGACGGAGAGAGGAACATTCATCATCAATGGAGCGGAAAGGGTTATTGTCAGTCAATTACAAAGGTCTCCAGGTGTCTTTTTTGATGAGCACATACATCCTAACGGTACAAAGTTATTCCAGGCACGGGTCATCCCATTTCGAGGGTCATGGATAGATTTTACAACTGATATTAAGGATTGTCTTTATGTAATCATTGATAGGAGAAAGAAGTTTCCAGTTACAATCCTGTTGCGTTCTCTCGGATTTTCAAGTAATGCTGATATTTTCCGGGCTTTTAAATTGCTGGTAACAGTAAAGCTAACTCCAGCTGGTATTAAATCTGCAGTTGACCAGTTCTTGGCTGAAGATGTTGTAGATTTGGACACTGGAGAAATACTTGCAGAAAACGGTTCAATTTTGACGGAAGACTTACTGCTGGAATTGAAAAGCGCGGGAATCACGAAGATTGAAATTGCAAAGACAAAAGATAATCTTGCTGCAGAGATACTTGCGAACACTATGATTAAAGATCCCACGGATAACACTGAAGATGCTTTGCGAATTATGTATCAACATTTACGTTCAGGTGAACCTCCGAATTTAGAGGTTGCTCAAAAGTTTATCGAACGAATGTTTTTTAGTCCAAAGCGATATGATTTAGGGAAAGTAGGTCGATATCGTCTCAATAAACAATTCAACTTAAACGTTCCGTTGGATCATACTGTACTTACGACAGACGATCTGATTATGGTTCTTGAATTTTTAATAGAGATGAGAAAAGGAGATCGTGGACCTGACGATATCGATCACCTTGGGAACAGGAGGATAAAAACGGTTGGTGAACAATTGGTAAACCAATTTTCGATCGCTTTGAACAGAATGACTCGTACCATTAGGGAACGGATGAATCTTCGTGAGGCTGAAAGCCTTACCCCACAAGACCTCATTAATTCAAGGATTGTGACAACGGTAATCAATTCTTTCTTTGGAACAAGTCAACTCAGTCAGTTCATGGATCAAACCAATCCGCTTGCAGAAATCACTCACAAAAGAAGGGTGTCGGCTCTCGGTCCTGGAGGTATGACCAGAGAAAGAGCCGGATTTGAAGTGAGGGACGTCCATTATACACATTATGGCAGATTGTGTCCCATAGAAACTCCTGAAGGTCCAAACATCGGACTGATATCATCTCTTGCTACTTTTGCGAAGGTGAATGAATTAGGTTTCATCGAAACCCCCTATCGCATTGTTCGTTTGAAAAATGGTGTAGCAAATGTCACCAAAAAGATCAAATATCTATCTGCCGAAGATGAAGACAGATCAATGATCGCACAAGCAAATATAACTTTAGAGGAGTCAGGTAAAATAAGTGAACCGCAGATTAGAGCCAGAATAAGAGGCGACTTCCCCGTTGTGGAATCGTCCGAAATTCAATTTTTAGATGTTGCTCCTCATCAAATTTTAAGTGTGGCTGCTACACTTATCCCGTTTCTTGAGCACGATGACGCTAATAGAGCTCTTATGGGTTCTAATATGCAACGTCAATCTATACCGTTGATAAAACCGGAAGCTCCTATTGTCGGTACAGGAATGGAATCAATAGTCGCTCATAATTCAAAAACATGTATTAACTCTCCAGTGAAAGGCGTCATTGAATCAGTGGATGCTGAAGAAATTGTCATTCGTACCTCCGAGGTTCCGGAAGATATAGCCATTACTCCTGAGGAGAACATCGTAAGGCTTCCATTATTGAAATATTTCCGTACTAATCAAAATACATGTTTGAATCAGAGACCATTAGTTCGTCCGGGTGACAAAGTGAAAAGAGGTGAAATCATCGCAGATGGACCGGCAATCACAAATGGGGAATTGGCTCTTGGCAGTAATATCTTAGTCGCTTTTATGCCATGGCGCGGGTATAACTTTGAAGATGCTATCGTAATCAGCGAAAGGCTTGTGGAAGAAGATGTGTATACCTCAATTCACCTTACCGAGGTGGAACTTGAGGTCAGAGACACAAAACGTGGAGAGGAAGAACTTACACGTGAAATTCCAAACGTAAGTGAAGAAGCGACAAAAGATTTGGACGAAAACGGACTTGTTCGTGTTGGAGCTAGAGTCAAATCCGGTGATATTTTAATTGGTAAAGTCACCCCAAAAGGGGAGACGGACCCGACACCTGAAGAGAAACTTTTGAGAGCAATCTTTGGTGAAAAGGCTGGTGATGTGAAAGATGCTTCGAAACGTGCTGATCCCGGTATTAATGGCGTAGCAATTAAAACCAAGCTTTTTGAAAGAAAGACAAAAGCCTCCAGATCTCAGGAAAGGATTATTATTGCAGAACTTATGAAAGAACTCCAAAGAGTAAAGAAAGTATTAAAGAAAAGACGTGATCAGACTTTGATGGAACTAATGGTAAATCAAATTAGTGCAGGGTTGCGAGATATTGGAACGGGTAAGACTATCATTAAAGCTTCAACAAAACTTACACGCAAAAGACTCAATGGATTGGATTTGGAAAGAATTTCAAGGGATAATCCATGGGTTCAAGATCGTTACCAATGGGTTCATATTCAGCAGGTTTGGAATTCATTTCATCGGGAGTGGAGGAATGCAGAAGAGAGTCTGGAAAGGGAAATATACAAATTACAGGTAGGTGATGAACTTCAGCCAGGCGTCTTAAAGCTTGCTAAAATCTATATTGCTAATAAACGGAAAATAAAAGTTGGAGATAAAATGGCAGGTCGTCATGGAAATAAGGGTGTAGTTGCTACGATTGTACCTAAAGAAGATATGCCGTTTTTAGCTGATGGTACTCCTGTTGATATCGTATTAAATCCTTTAGGAGTTCCATCAAGGATGAATCTTGGTCAGTTATATGAAACGATGTTAGGATGGGCTGGCAAGATATTGGATGTTAAGTATAAAACATCACCATTTGATGGAGCAACACCACAAGAGGTTGTTGAAGAACTTAAGAAAGCGGGTCTTCCTGAAAGTGGAAAAGTCGATTTATATGATGGTCGAACCGGCGAAAGATTTGATTACCCAGTAACAGTAGGGTATATCTACATGATGAAACTGAATCATATGGTTGATGATAAAATGCACGCACGATCTACTGGTCCATATTCTCTGGTTACTCAACAACCCTTGGGCGGAAAAGCTCAATTTGGTGGACAGAGGTTTGGCGAAATGGAAGTATGGGCACTTGAAGCATATGGTGCAGCTCACACTCTGCAAGAGATTTTGACTGTTAAATCTGATGATGTTGAAGGCAGGTCAAAAACGTATAATGCTATAGTTCGAGGTGAGAATATTCCACATTTCAATATCCCTGAATCGTTTAATGTATTGGTTAAAGAACTTCAGGGACTTGGCGTAGACGTTCAATTACATCAATAGATGGAGGATTAACATTGGTATATATTAAACCACCCCAAATAGATAGAAGTCGTAATTATAAAGCTGTCTCAATAGGAATTTCATCGCCTGAAGAAATTCTGGGTCGTTCTTATGGGGAAGTATTAAAACCTGAGACTATAAACTACCGATCCTATAAGCCGGAAAAAGATGGTTTATTTTGTGAGAAGATCTTTGGACCAGTGAAAGACTACGAATGCCATTGTGGAAAATATAAAGGTATTCGTTACCGAGGAATTATATGCGATAGGTGTGGTGTAGAAGTCACACGCAAGAGAGTAAGAAGGGAAAGAATGGGGCATATTACTCTAGCGGTACCAGTCGTTCATATTTGGTATCTCCGATCTGTTCCAGGAAAGTTGAGCCATTTATTAGGAATTCCCACACGCGGTCTTGAAAAAGTGATTTATTACGAAATTTATTTAGTGATAAATTCCGGTGCTTCAGATAAAAAACCACTCGAATTGATTGAAGAAGAAGAATATCAGGAATTAGAAGCTCTTTATGGGAAACGGGCAGTATCAGAAGAAGATAGGGAGGATGAGAATTATTTCAATGCTGGCATGGGTGGTAGTGCGTTAAAGGATGCCCTTAGAAATATAAATATCGTGGAGACGATTAAAGAGTTAGAAAATACAATAAAAACTTCACGTTCTAAACAGCGACGGTCTGATGCTTTGAAAAGATTAAAAGTCGTTAAAGCCTTTCAGCCTGCAATCGACAAGAAACACGTGAATCGACCAGAATGGATGGTAGTAACTGTTTTACCTGTGATTCCACCGGAACTACGTCCTTTAGTACCTCTTGAAGGTGGAAGATTTGCTGCCAGTGACCTTAATGATTTATATCGGCGCGTAATTATTCGGAATAATCGTTTGAAGCAACTTATGGAGATTAAAGCGCCTGAGGTGATTCTTCGAAATGAAAAGCGTATGCTTCAAGAAGCAGTGGATACGTTATTTGATAACGCGCGTCGAGGTACAGCTATGAGTAGCGGAACTCGCAGACCCTTAAAAAGTTTGAGTGATATGTTAAGGGGAAAACAGGGACGATTTCGTCAAAATCTGCTTGGGAAAAGAGTGGATTATTCTGGACGATCAGTGATTGTTGTAGGTCCTGATTTAAAATTAAACGAGTGTGGGCTTCCTAAAGATATGGCAATTGAACTATTCAAGCCATTTATCATACATGAGCTTATAGCAAGAGGATATGCAAGCACTCCTAAAAGTGCTAAACTAATGGCTGATGAAAAACATCCGGAGGTATATACTGTTCTTGAATATGTGGTGAAAGATCATCCCATAATGTTAAATAGAGCACCCACACTTCACCGGTTGGGTATTCAGGCGTTTCAACCCGTACTAATAGATGGGAAAGCAATTCAGATTCATCCTCTGGTCTGTGCAGCATTTAACGCGGACTTCGATGGGGACCAGATGGCAGTTCACATACCTCTATCACCTGAAGCTCAGGCAGAGGTCCGTTTATTAATGTTGTCAAGTCATAACATTTTACATCCTGCTAACGGTTATCCTATCACCATTCCTTCCCAGGATATGATCTTGGGCTGTTATTATTTAACAAAACAGAAAAAAGGTGATAAAGGTGAGGGAATGAGGTTCTCTAGTATTGATGAAGTAATTCTGGCATATGAGAATGGTGTTGTAGGACTTCATGCTATTATCGATTTAAGACACAACGATAAATGGCATAAGAATACAACAGTTGGACGGGCAATCTTCAATACTATTCTTCCCAATGAAGTTGGATATGTGAATGACTTAGTGACAAAAAAAGTGGTAGAAAACATTATCTCCAAATCTTTAAAAGTCGCAGGGAATTACAAAACTGTAATTTATCTTGATGAACTAAAAAAATTAGGGTTTAAATATGCAACCCAAAGCGGCGTTTCGATTGCGATTGATGATGTGTTGATACCCAAGGAAAAACCAAAAATTTTGGCTGCAGCATATGAAGAAATAGATTCGATTCATAGAAAATTTATTCGTCATGTGCTGACTGAGGGTGAGCGGTATAATAAAGTAATAGATGTATGGACGCACGCAACCAACCAGGTAGCTGCAACAATGATGAATAATTTAGCTACTGATAAAGACGGGTTTAACCCTGTATTTATGATGGCGGACTCTGGAGCCAGAGGCAGTCAGGACCAAATTAAACAGTTAGCGGGAATGCGAGGATTGATGGCGAAGCCCAGGAAAAGTATGACCGGTGGGAAAGGTGAAATAATTGAAGATCCTATCACTGCGAATTTCCGTGAAGGTCTTTCGGTGTTGGAATACTTTATCTCAACTCATGGTGCCAGAAAAGGACTTGCCGATACTGCTTTAAAAACTGCTGATGCAGGATATTTGACACGCCGACTGGTGGATGTAGCGCAAGACGTAGTTGTATCACAGAATGATTGTGGCACAATCAACGGAGTATGGATCACCGACCTGAAAGAGGGAGAAGATATTATTGAACCTCTTATGGATCGTATTCATGGTCGGGTAGTCCAAGAGGATGTAGTCCGTAACGGAGAAGTAGTTCTTGAAGCGGGTGTGGCAATTGATTATGAGATAGCGGAAAAACTATCCGGATATAATGTTGAGAGGTTATTTATTCGCTCCGTGTTGACCTGTGAGGCAAAGCGTGGTGTCTGTTCAATGTGTTATGGTTATGATCTAAGTACAAACAAATTAGTGAGTCATGGATTGGCTGTGGGTATTATTGCTGCCCAAAGTATTGGTGAACCCGGTACACAGCTTACGCTTCGAACATTTCATATCGGTGGCACAGCGTCAAGAATTATTGAACAATCTTTTACTACTACAAGAAAATCGGGGAAAGTTAAATTCTCATCCAACCTTGAATTTGCTGAAGTTGAGGATTTGGAAGCAGTGGTTGTGAAGGGAAAAAAGAAACCACTAATTCGAAGGGTTTTGGTCAGGAATTCCTCAATTGGTATAGTGGATGAAAACAAACGCACTATTTCAACTTTTAGTATCCCTTATGGAGCTACTCTATTAGTCAAAGATCATCAAAAGGCCAAAGAGAATCACATTCTCTTTAAGTGGGACCCATACACCGATGTTATTTTAGCAAGACATACTGGAAACATTAGGTTTGTTGATATGATCGAAGGGGAAACTTTCCAGGTAGAAACAGTTGAGGGTGGGAAAAAACAATCTGTCATTATTGAATCAAAAAACCGAAGATTGTCACCTCATATTGAAATTACAATTGGTGAAAAAAATACAGTAACAAGTGGAATGATATTGCCTGTCAAAGCTGTTTTGATGGTAAAGGATGGAGAAAAAGTTAAGGCTGGAACCGTTCTGGTTAAGATTGCCAAAGACATTGGAAAAACCCGGGATATTACCGGGGGCTTACCAAGAGTTGCAGAATTATTCGAATCCAGAAATCCCAAAGAACCTGCTACAGTATCTGAAATTGATGGAATTGTGAAGTATGGCGAAACAAAACGGGGGATTCGAGAGATCCTCGTTATGGGTGTGCAAGATGAAAAGCGGAAATATTCTATTCCATATGGACGTCATGTAATTGTTCATGAGGGTGACAGAGTATCGGCTGGGGACAGATTATGCGAAGGCGCGATCTCACCCAGAGACATATTAAATATCCTTGGTCCAGAACGAGTACAGGAATATTTAGTGAATGAAATCCAGGAGGTTTACCGATTACAGGGTGTAAGAATAAATGATAAACATATTGAAGTCATAGTCCGACAGATGATGCAAAAACTTGAAATTGATAATGTTGGTGATACAAAATATTTACCTATGGATAGAATCGGTAAAACAGACCTATTTGCTGAGAATGATCGTGTTTCGAAGATGGTGGTTGTAAAAGAGCCTGGTGATTCGGGATATGAAGAAGGATCGTTACTGGATAAGGTTGAAGTGAAGAAGATGAATGCAGAATTAAAGGAGGAAGGGAAAGCCACTATTAAAACTCGACCTGCAAAACCAGCAACTTTCCGTCCACTGTTACTTGGGATTACACGAGCTTCATTAAATACTGAAAGTTTTATCTCTGCAGCGTCTTTCCAGGAAACTACAAGAGTTCTGACAGATGCTGCAGCCGAAGGGAAAACAGATCACCTGCTTGGTCTTAAAGAGAATGTGATTATGGGACGTTTGATACCGGCAGGTACAGGTTTTAATAAATTTAATAATCCATTAGTTAAGAATAAGAGGGAAATAGAAAAACAGGTTATGCTTGAAATGTCGGACGAGATTTTTAAAGAAGAGATTTCCAGTTAAAAGTTTGTAAATACGGAGAGTACATAAAATGCCAACAGTTAATCAGTTAGTTCGAAAGGGTAGAAAAAAATCCAAAAGGAAAACGAATACGCCGGCTTTAAAGGGGAATCCTCAGAAAAGAGGGGTATGTACTCGAGTTTACACAACCACGCCCAAAAAACCGAATTCTGCCCTACGGAAGGTGGCAAAGGTTCGACTGACGAATGGAATGGAAGTGATTGCCTATATTCCTGGAGAAGGACACAATTTGCAGGAGCATTCTATTGTGCTGATTGAAGGTGGTCGTGTTAAAGATTTGCCTGGTGTCAAGTATCATATTATTCGAGGAACACTTGATACAGCCGGTGTATCTGAGCGTACAACAAGCCGTTCCCGATATGGATCGAAAAAACCAAGATAAATTATGAGAAAAGGAAGAGCAACACGAAGAATTATTTTGCCAGATCCCGTTTATGGGGATGTCATGGTACAGAAATTCATTAATAATCTGATGAAGCGTGGTAAAAAGAGTGTTTCTGAACATATCTTTTATGGAGCTCTGAAGATTGTAGAAAAAAAAATGAAGGGTGATCCCTTAGAAATGTTCCACAATGCCATGGAGAACGTGAAGCCGATTCTTGAAGTAAAGTCCCGCCGGATTGGTGGTGCAACATATCAGATACCAATCGAAGTTCCTAAACATAGGGCATATGCTCTTGCTACCAGGTGGATTATCGGATTTGCCAGGAATAGAAGTGGTAAATCAATGGCAGAGAATTTAGCTTCGGAATTCATTGCAGCCGCCAATAAAGAGGGTGGAGCAATAAAGAAGAAAGATGATACTCATCGTATGGCAGAAGCAAATAAAGCCTTTGCACATTATAGATAAAAGAACATGAAGACATTACCATTAGAGAAGGTTAGAAATATCGGGATTCTGGCACACATTGACGCCGGGAAGACCACTACGACTGAACGTATTTTGTACTACACTGGTCGTCTTCACCGGATGGGGGAGGTGCATGACGGCGCAGCAACTATGGACTGGATGGAACAGGAAAAAGAAAGAGGTATCACCATAACTTCTGCCGCTACCACAACTTTTTGGGATGGCTATCGAATTAATATCATAGACACACCGGGTCACATAGATTTTACTGCTGAGGTGGAGCGATCTCTACGAGTGCTTGATGGCGCAATTGTGATTTTTTGTGCGGTTGGTGGTGTTGAACCGCAGAGCGAAACAGTATGGCGTCAGGCAAATAATTACAAAGTACCAAGAATCGCATTTGTCAACAAAATGGATAGGATGGGCGCTGATTTTTACAATGTATTGGACATGATGAAAAAACGGCTAAATGCCAACCCCCTTCCCATTGTCTTGCCCATCGGATCAGGAGATTTATTTGCTGGTTTGATCGATTTAATTAAAATGAAAGCCATCATTTATAATGAATCATCTCTTGGCACTCACTTCGAGTATATTGATATTCCTGATGATATGAAAGAAGAGGCGAAGAAAGCCCGTTATCATCTCGTTGAAGAGGCGGCAGCTTTTGATGAACATTTGCTTGAGAAATACCTGGCAGACGAGGAATTGACTCCTGATGAGATTAAACAGGCAATACGTCGGGGTTGTATTGATAATGCTTTTATTCCGGTATTTTGTGGATCCGCCTTTAAGAATAAAGGTATACAAAGATTACTTGATTCGGTAGTTGATTATCTTCCTTCTCCACTCGATCTACCTGATATTATTGGTCATACACCAGAAGACACTGACATAATATTAAGTAGAAAGCCTTCAACGGATGAGCCTTTTAGTGCTCTCGCATTTAAAATTATGACAGACCCTTATGTGGGACGTTTAACCTTTTTTAGAGTTTATTCAGGTGAACTAAAAGCTGGCTCAAGGATTCTTAACTCATCAGTAGGTAAAAAGGAACGGATAGGTCGCTTATTGCTTATGCATGCCAACAAACGAGAAGATATAGATTTGATAAGCGCTGGTGAAATTGGTGCAGTAGTGGGTTTGAAACATACTAAAACCGGCCACACTCTATGTGATATGAATGCTCCAATTATACTGGAAGCGATGGAGTTCCAAAAACCGGTTATTTCTGTCTCCATTGAACCAACCAGTAAGGCGGATCAAGACGCTCTTTCTTCAGCATTAATTAAACTTTCTGACGAGGATCCAACCTTTCAGGTGTCAACGGATAATGAAGCAGGGCAAACAGTTATATCGGGTATGGGTGAGCTTCACCTCGAGATCATAGTGGATAGACTTAGACGGGAGTTTAATGTCCGGGCTAATGTTGGCAGGCCGCAGGTATCATACAGGGAAACAATTACGCAAGAGTCCAGTGCGGAAGGGAAATTTGTTCGTCAATCCGGTGGTCATGGGCAATATGGACATGTTAATATAAGAATCGAGCCGAATGAGATGGGGAAAGGTTATCATTTTGAAAGTAAGATAGTGGGCGGAGCCATTCCAAGAGAATATATTCCAGCGATCAATCGCGGAATGGAGGAGGCTTTAAAAAACGGTGTTTTGGCTGGTTATCCCGTAGAAGATATTCGTGTGGAATTACTGGATGGAAGCTACCATGATGTCGACTCATCAGAATTGGCTTTTAAGATTGCCGGTTCTATTGCGATTCAAGATGCCGTAAGAAAAGCAAAACCTGTCATCCTCGAACCCATGATGAAAGTGGAAGTTGTTTTACCTGACCAGTATTTGGGCGATGTGATGGGAGATCTTACATCAAGGAGAGGAATTATCCATGGGACGAATTACCGTAAGGATGCAGTTGTTATTCAAGTAACAGTACCATTAAGTGAGATGTTTGGATATGCAACAACATTACGATCCATCACACAAGGTCGAGCCGTCTTTTCTATGGAATTTGAGAATTATTGCGCTGTACCCAAGTCAATCTCAGGTAAAATAATTGAAAAAATTCATGGCATAGAAGAAGAAGTAGTTTTTTAATCAGGAGGAATCAAACAATGGCGAAAGAGAAATTTTCAAGGACAAAACCTCATGTAAATATAGGGACGATAGGTCATGTAGATCATGGCAAGACGACATTGACGGCAGCGATAACATTAATATTATCGAAGCGTGGTTTATCTGAAGTCAGGACATTTGATTCCATTGACAATGCCCCTGAGGAACGTGAGCGAGGGATCACGATTCAGACAGCACATGTGGAATATGAGAGTGAGAAGCGTCATTATGCACACATTGACTGTCCTGGACATGCTGACTACATCAAGAACATGATTACAGGGGCAG
>JADFPG010000070.1:0-3397 GCA_022562455.1 Fidelibacterota bacterium
CAAAAGCAAGGCGAAGCTGCAGATGCCTCCGGAAGAACTCTGCAATATGGGGTACGCCGGAATCCGGATTCATCCGGTGGCGGGAAAGTGCGGCGTTTTTGCCGAGACGGATATAAACGGGCTTCCGAAACAAGGGGTCCCCGCGGACGAACTGATGGCGTCGCTTTTCGAATCGATCGTCTTGCAAAACCTGTCTGTGTTAACGCGGGGCCATACGCTTCGTCCGGTGGTTCTACTGCTGGGCGGCCCGAACTGCTATGTGAAGGGTCTCCGGGACTGTTGGCGGCATCACATCCCGATTATTTGGAAAGAGCGCAACGTAGAGGTGCCGGCGGGCAAGACGATCGAAGAGCTAATCGTGACGCCGGACAACGGACAGTATTTCGCGGCTATCGGCGCGGTTGAATTCGGGAAGGAAGAGGTGCAGGAGACGCCGGACTTAGGCGTTTACCAGGGTTCGCGGCACCTGGAATGGTATCTCGAGGTGGGCCGCGTGGAAGAGAAGAAGGCGGCCGGCAACGGCGGACTCATCAAGAACCAGAAGGAATTCGATTCCTTTTCGGAGCGCTACCGCCCAAAACAGTGGATACCGGTCTCGCACGTCCGGGGCACCGAAGTGGAGGCCTTCGTTGGCATCGATGGCGGATCGACCAGCACGAAGGCCGTGCTGGTGGATCGCGACAAGAAGGTAATTGCCAAGACCTATCAGCTGTCCCAGGGGAATCCGATCGAAGATTGCAAAGACATGTTCCGCAATTTGGAAGCCGAATTGGCGGAGCAAGGATGTACGCTCAAGGTGTTGGGCGTAGGCACGACGGGCTATGCCAAGGACATCTTAAAAGATGTTATCCATGCGGATGTGGCGTTGGTCGAGACCGTCGCACACACGGAGAGCGGCCTTCATTTTTATCCCAATGCGGACGTAATCTGCGACGTCGGCGGACAGGATATCAAAGTAATCATCCTGAAGAATGGCGCCGTGAAGGACTTCAAGCTCAATACGCAGTGTTCGGCGGGAAATGGATACTTTCTCCAGTCCACGGCACAGGACTTCGGGTATTCGGTGCGCGAGTACGCGGACGCTGCGTTTGGGGCGAAGGCCATGCCGGAATTCGGGTATGGCTGCGCCGTGTTTATGCAGTCGGATATTGTGGATTTTCAGAGGCAGGGTTGGAAGAAGGAAGAGATTATGGCCGGGCTTGCGAATGTCTTACCCAAGAATATCTGGCTCTATGTATCCCAAATCCCAAACTTATCCAAGTTGGGAACGAACTTTATTCTCCAGGGTGGTACCCAGTATAATCTTGCTGCAGTAAAGGCTCAAGTGGATTTCATTCAATCACGATTCCGTGGAAAAAAAGAGAAACCTAACATCATCGTACACGATCATTGTGGAGAAAGTGGCGCTATAGGAACGGGAATTGAGGCGATTCGTCTTTGGGAAAACGGGAGAAAAACTACTTTTATCGGTCTTGATGCAGTCAAAGAAATTTCCTATAAACCCACGACTAGTGAGGACACTCGTTGTTATTTCTGTAAAAATAAATGTCTCAGGACCTTTATCGATGTGAAAATCAACCGACCGCTGATGGACGAAGACGATACTTTCCTATATAAGATTGGCCCGCAAGAACCTCGTCCGGCTCGATTCTATTCAAGAAAAGAAAAGAAAGGATTTCAATCAAAGGTGCCCTTGGATTCAGGAGCAAAACGACTCATTGTTGGGAATTCCTGTGAAAAAGGACTCGTTGAAGATGTAAATGATATGCGGGAAATTAAGAAAGACCTTGATGCCAAGTTGGAAGCGAATCCGAATTTTGTAGAGCAAACATCAAAAGATATTTTTAAAAGCTTCAAACCTGAACGTGCAGCTGATCCTCTTCCAAAAGTAATTTTTACTCCCGGTGTAAAAAAACGGGTAGATAAAATGAAAGCACGATCAGAAATCCGGATTGGAATTCCCAGAGTGTTAAATATGTATTCAGTTTCGCCACTTTTTACTGCCTATTTTGAAAGCTTGGGAATTAAATACAAAAACCTTGTTTTTTCAGATTTAACCACCGAAAAGTTGTATAAAGAAGGCGTAAAACGAGGCGCTATTGATCCGTGCTTTCCCAGCAAACTTGGTATTCCCCATGTCCATAACCTGATTTATCATAAACACGCAAGGAAACCCTTAGATATTATATTTTTTCCTATGATTGATAATCTTGTAACAGACTTGAAAAAAACAGTCGATTGTCGTGCCTGTCCAACGGTGACCACTACACCAGAATCTGTGAAGGCAGCTTTCATCAAAGAGGGAGATATTTTTAAGGATAAGGGCATCAAATATATCAACACCTTTGTTAATTTAGCTGATAAAAAGCTCTTTGCAAGACAGATGTATAACCAATTCAAAGATATCATGGGCCTTTCGTTGAAGGAGAATAATCGGGCGGTTGAAGCCGGTTACAAAGCGTTAAAGAAATACGATACATCCATGCGTCAAATGGCCAGAAAAGTATTAGATCAGCTTGAAATTGAAAACCGCATTGGGCTTGTGGTACTGGGTCGTCCATATCATGCAGATCCAGGGATCAATCACGGGATTCTGGTGGAATTTCAGAAACTGGGGTACCCTGTCTTTACCCAAGACAGTCTCCCTATTGACAAGGATATTCTGGAAAGACTCTTCGGCGAGGAAGTGAAAAAGGGAATTATTTCTCACCCCATGGATATTTCAGATGCTTGGAAGAATGCTTATAGCGAAAATACAAACAGAAAGATTTGGGGAGCAAAGTACACAGCTCGACATCCGAACCTAGTTGCATTAGAACTTTCAAATTTCAAGTGCGGGCACGATGCTCCTATTTATTCTGTCATCGAAGAAATTGTAGAAAAATCAGGAACACCTTATTTCAACTTTAAGGATTTAGATGAAAACAAACCGACCGGATCTATAAAGATCCGGGTAGAAACAATTCACTATTTCTTGAATAGATATAGGGAAAAAATGTTGAAAAAAGCCACAATGAAAAATGACATTAAACAACAATTAAAAAAGTATGAGTTAGAGTTAAGAAAAAAAATGTTAAGAGAAAAAAATCGAGTACCTGTTCGAAACAATGAACAACCAATTGAAAAAATAGATAGTGTTTATGCTAATAATCAAAACAAAATTACCAAAACAAAAAACAGCGTACAGGCAATAAAGTGGTAGGGATCGAGCAGAGTTACAAGGATAAAATCATGTTTGAAATCTACAAGGATAGGATGTATTCAGAAGAGTATCGTGTAGTATATTTCTCGGAACTGAATGAGCACAATAAAGCATTCGAGATTGACCGGTCTATGAAAGGTGATCATTTTTTTGATGGATATATTTTAAGAATTTCCAATTCCTCTTTTTCCTTCT
>JADFPG010000070.1:3407-14873 GCA_022562455.1 Fidelibacterota bacterium
GAAACTTTGGATTCTCAACACATGAAGAAACAGCTGCAAGAGTTCCTGGTGGATTGACCATGGATTTCATCTTGATTCTTTTATTTGTATTAGTGGGTGTTGTTGGGGTCTTGGCATTATTTTCTTACAAAAATTTGCTGAAATTCCGGGAAGAACTAAGGACTATTCAGAGAGAAATAATTGATCTTCGTAATCACGTGAATCTATCCCTTAATCAATTGAAAAATGAAAAATCTAATCGTAACCACTCAGGTGAAAAACATTTTACAAGCGAAATGAGCATTGGAGAAATCTTAGCCAAACATCCCGGAGCCCAGAATGTTCTGGCAATGTTTCATCTTGGAGGATGTTCTTCCTGTTCCGTTACAGATGGACACATCCTTGGCGAAGCCATCAAGGAATACGGGATTAACAAAGGGGCTCTGCTTGGGACTCTGAATGGATTATTTGAAGGATTTGATTCGGTTATCGCATAACGAATGAATGTAAAATGAGTTAAAAATGAATTTGATAACTATTTTCTATCTATTCATGTAAATCTAGTTTTGAATATGCATTGTATTATTTATCAAAAACGATCTCAAGCTATCTTGGTTTTAATCCTGGTTTTTGCTTGTACCCTTTTTATCGGATTTAAAAAACCAACCAAACAAATTCGAATCAAACTTGCTACCCTTGCACCCAAAGGATCTTCCTGGGAGCGATCATTATCTCAATGGACATGTGGAATCGTATACCACCTCAGTATCAAACATCAATGCTAAACGCTGCCAGGGAATCAGAAAAGAAGCTAAAAGTGGATACGCGTTCATTGAATGTGAAAGCAATTGAATTGATGAAAGAAAATGATTTGGTAGTTCATGAAGTTTCTGATGAGGATTTCAAAGCATGGAAAGAAATAGTTACTAGCGCATATCCCTACATTCGAGAAAATATTATTCCCCAACGCTACTTTGATGAAGTTATGTTTCTGATTCAAGAGTATCGGGATCAACATCACTCAAACTCAGCTGAACATTTCAGATGATACTTTAAAGCCTTGAAAAAGACCTATTGAGGACGAATATGACCAGATCAATCGAAAGTTAATAATTCCCAAGTCTTCATTGGCTTTGACTCTTTATCATTATAGCGTTTATTTCGTACAGGGAAATCCCGCCCGCCCCTATCTGCGGTAGGCAAACGGAAAGCGGAAAATCCCTTCAAATATTGTTTTTCAATCTCAACGTGAGTTCGATTCTCATCGCCCGCTCTTTATAATCCACCGTCGGTGAGTACTATTTACCGAGAATAAAAGACAATATTTTGCCTACTTACTTTTTCACGTTAAAAAGGTCAAACGAATTCAAACAATAGTCAAATGGATGCGAATATCGGACACAAAATGTCGGACACAGATTAGAAATTACCAGATGAAACGCTCTACATGGACGCTTTGCCATCGAATACTGTTTTTCTCATTCAGGAAGAAATTATATTATTTTCCCAAAACCTTTCGATATACACCCGGAGCCGTCTGAAATTCTACATGATTATCAAAAGTCGCTCCTCTCACAACTGCCGTTTTCACCCTCTACATAGTCATTTTGTTGAAAATCATCCTGGCATAATTTGCCAAATGCAGGAAATCATCGGGGCCGGTATGGCACGTTCCTGATGTCTCTGCAATAAACCCTCCGGACGGTTTTATTCAAAGGGATATGAACAGGGTTTTAGAGGTTCGGTAAAATTCCTTATATTTTACTGTGTAATTGAGTTATCTAATTGATTTATAAGAGGCTGAAATGACAACAATGTTTCAGGATAAAGTTAAATGTGCTGTATGTGGTAAAGAGAGTGACCACAGTTTTGTCAAAGGTTCGAAAGCCTTTGGAGAGTTGGATCTGGACACCAATCCAGACAAGATAGAACCATCAACATTACCATATTTGATCCAAAGATGTCCTAATTGCGGTTACTGCTCCACAGACTTATCTGAACTAATGAAAGGGGCAGATGAACAGATAGAGTCTGAAGAATACAGAGCTCAACTGTCCAATAAGAAATTTCCAGAGCTGGCTAATTCATTTCTCTGTACAGGACTCCTGTATAAGATTGCGGAGGAATATGACAAGGCCGGCTGGGATTGTCTCCATGCAGCTAAAGTCTGTGATGACAAAGAGAATAAAGAAGCGTCCGTTTATTGCAGAAAGAGAACTTATAGCATGTTTGTTGAAGCTATGGACAGCGGGCAGAAATTCATGGATGATGCAAGTAAAGAAAGACAGATACTTGATGAGATTGCCCGAAAGGCTGGACTGTTTGAGACTGTAGAAAAACCGAAGCTTAACTTAAAAATGAGGAGAACAACTATGAAAACCCTGAAACACTATTTCACCCCGGCACGCAGTGTGCTGTTGCTGATGGGCTTGGCGGCGCTGCTGACTTCCGCACAAGCGGCAGTACAAATTGAAGTGGATCCCGGTGCGTATACAGGTCATTGGTTTGTTTCTGGTCAAACGGGTACGTTGTCAGGCCAAAATACTGTAACTCTAGCTTCGCCAGGTAATTTCTTTATTGTTATTGGTGCCGGAGGGAGTATTGGGAATTTCACCATTAACGTTGCAACAGATGGAACCGTAACAGTACCGAATGGCGTATCAGCCATTGGTGGTCAGAACGTGGTGACTTTCAATACTGCACCTTTGACAGTGGACCCAGCTGCCTACACGGGGTCATGGTATATTCGTAATGGTATTTCCCCGACATTCTCCGGTACTCAGACAGTGACGGTTGTTCCCGCAGTTGCGTATAGAATTAAGATTGGTGCGCCGGGTAGTATCGGCGCATTCGACTTACAATTTGCCGCAAATGAAACAGTCACCGTATCCAATGGTGTGTCGGGTTTCGGTGGGCAGAATTCGGTTACATTCGAAACGACAACTATTAATATTGATCCTGGCGGGTTTGGAGGTTCATGGCGATTTGCTAATAGCATTGCCGGGCCGCTTTCAGGACCCTCTGTGTTAAAACTTGTACCGAGCGTACGCTACAGGTTCGTCATTTCTCAAAATAATGCCTTCCAGGATATTTCAATTGGTGCACCTTGTGCGGTGGATCCATCATTATTCATGCTTGAGGGCTTTAACTTTATTATCGACTGTGGTGCCCCGCCAGTGGCTGATGCCGGCTTGGATCAAACAGTTCTGATTGGAGAGAGCGTCCAACTAGATGGCAGTGGGTCCGGCGATCCAGACGGAGACCCGATGACCTATGATTGGAGCATTGTCTCTAAGCCTGCGGGCAGCGCCGCCGCGCTCTCTGACCCATCTGTCGTGGACCCGACGTTCCAACCCGACGAAGCCGGCGAGTATGTGGTACAGCTCGTCGTCAATGATGCAACCAGTGGATAGCGATCCCGATAACGTCACGGTTCACTGCCCAAACCCCTCAACAAGCCACACACGACGTGATAGCCCAAGTGGCTGGACTGGTTTGCCTCGGGCGCGCTCAACAGAGGTCAGGGCAACTCCCTGATATCGAAACTCGATGGGGCGATAGCCAAGCTTGACCAGGGAAACACGAATGCAGCTATAAACAAGCGCCAGGCTTTCATCAACCAAGTTAATGCCTTCATAAACGGCGGAAACCTTACACTGGACGAGGGTCAGCCGCTCATTGACGCTGTAAATGAGGTCATTGATAACCTTAATGGTTGGAATGGAAAGCGGATGGTAACCGAGGATGTGAAACTGCCGGATAGTTATACTCTCTACAATAATTACCCCAATCCCTTCAATCCAATCACGACTTTACAATACGACCTGCCAGAGAACAACTTCGTTAGAATAACTATATACGACTTGATGGGCAGAGAAGTAAGAACATTGATAAACAAAAATCAGGATGCTGGTTTTAAATCAGTAATTTGGAATGCCACAAATAACCAAGGCAAACCAGTAAGTGCTGGAGTATATTTATACCAGATTCGTGCTGGAGCGTTTGTGCAGACTAATAAGATGGTGCTGTTGAAATAGTATCTAATGATACTAAAGGGATGGTTATTTCTTCTTATTCGAGAAGTCTCATAACTTAACTGTATGCGTATGTTTTAAGACGTTGTTTTTGAGCAAATTCGGTCGTTGCTCTTTAGTCTTTCAAGTTCTACCTTTCATTAAGATTTATATGTGTTTCAAGTGAGTTATACTCGCAAACTTACCGCAATTATGTTTACCGACATTGTCGGTTATACCAAAATAATGCGTTCTGACGAACAGAAGGCAATGAATCTCCTTTATTATAATCGAAAACTGATTGAACCCCTTATTAAAAAACATAAGGGACAAATTCTAAAAGAGATTGGCGATGGTACTTTAAATTCTTTTCCTAGTGCAATAGAAGCAGTACGGTGTGCTATAAAAATTCAGGAAGTACTATCTGAAATCCCCGCCTTAAACCTACGGATAGGTATCCATATTGGAGATGTAATACAAGAAAGAGATGACATTTTTGGTGATGGAGTTAACGTCGCATCACGGATTGAATCCCTTTCTGAACCCGGACAAATTTGTATATCACAGGTAGTTTTCGAATCTATTCAAAGTCAAAGCGATCTTGGGGCTAAGTCAATTGGAAAACACACTCTAAAAGGAATTGAAGAACCACAGGAATTATATACTATTATTTTTAAAGAATCCACAACAGACTCCACTAAACCAGAAACTACGGTTCAAAAAAAATCAGTCCATATATTCAATCCAAAATTACTGACTAGCTGGGTGGGTGGGACTTTTTTAGCTATCTATTTATTATTTCAAGCTGTTGGATTTTTTTCCAAAATGGATGTGATTTCGACAGAAAATTCGATTGCTGTATTTCCGTTTGATAACATTCGGAACAATGAGGAGCACAATTGGCTTTCTGATCAATTTTCTGAAAGTCTGACTTTTAAATTGAGCCAATCCAAAACATTTAAAGTGATTGATAGATTGCAGGTTATTAAAGCTCTGCAGAAGTATGAACCAGATCAAGCAGGTTTCATGGAAGTGGCACCGTTGATAGGAAAAAATATCAACGCTAGTCTGGTTCTTGTAGGTAGTTTTGCCACCGTTGGAAATGATATACTGGTCACAACTAAACTGATTGATGCCCAAACCGGAGAAGTAACCCCTATTGTGCAGGAACGCTACTCAATGGATGACCCTCTGACGATTCTGGAAGATATATCCAATAAAGTTTTTGAAAAGTTAGAGCACCTGGAAAAAAGAGAAACTCCATGATAGAAAAACTGAACCTCAAGGATAAACGCTTAATTACAGTTTGCCTTATTTTCAGTGTGGTATCCCTCTTTATTACTCTAAACTATTTTAAACAAGCTTTCCCAGAAGCTTCCATTGATATGGACATAACCAAAGAGGAAGCTCAGGAAATAGCTGAAACATACCTGGCAAATAGAGGCTATGATGTTCAGGATTATATGCATGCTGCCAAGTTTGGATATCTTGATGAAGCAAAAACATTTCTGGAACATCAATTGTCTGCAGAAAGAGCGGGCGAGATATTAAATAAGACAAACAGTTATTACTGGCAAAATCGCTGGTTTATTCCGGAGCAGAAAGAAGAATTCTATGTGAAAATTTCAACTACACGGAACATAGCAGAATTTGAACATAAGATAGATGAAGATGCACCCGGGGATTCACTGACGCAAGAAAATGCTCTCAATATTGCACGCTTTTTCTTGGTTGGAACGGTGGGCATGGATATTCAGGATTGGGAGCTATTGGAATCCAAAACTGAAAAACTGAAAAACAGGTGGGATCACAAATTTGAATGGAAGAAAAAATCATTTAATGTAAAAGGAAGTACTCATCGTCTCACCGTTAAAGTTCACGGCGATCAAGTTGATTACTACAATGAATGGATCAAGGTGCCCGATACCTGGAAACGTGAATACACAAAAGTTCGATCTAAAAATGAACTTTTAAATAGTATTGGAGGCGTTGGATTATTCTTAACCATCTTTCTTCTGTTTATTATGATACTTGTGCGGACACGAAAAAAGGATATCCGCTGGAAAACAGCTTTCACTTATTCAGGTATAATTGCGGTATTATTGATTTTCAATGAATTTAATAATTTGCCCTTGCAGTTATATTCGTACGACACCAAAGTTTCGTTTGGTTCGTTCTTGACCTTTGCAATTCTTTTTCAGTTAATTCTCCTACCTTTAGGGTTTGGTATATTTCTTGGAGTACTGATCGCTGGATCCGAGCCATTATACCGGGATCAATATCCTCATCACATTTCGTTCAGACACATACTCACTGTCCAGGGAATCCGGAGTCGTTCATTTTTTAACAGTGCCATTATAGGAATATCATTAACCTTTGTAACTTTTGCTTTCCAAACTATTTTTTATTTAATTACCAATAAATTTGGTGGTTGGTCTCCAACTGAAATTCCTGATATTGATCGATTGGGAACCTACATCCCATGGGTTGGTGTGCTTCTGGTGGGGCTAATACCAGCATTCTTGGAAGAATCTATTTTCCGAACATTCTTAATTCCATTCCTCCAAAAACATACTAAATCTACCGTATTGGCAGTTGTTCTCAGCTCAATCATCTGGGGGCTTGTTCATGCAGGTTATGCTTCCCAACCTTTTTATATTCGGGTGGTCGAAGTTTCTGTTATGGGATTTTTTATCAGCTGGATATTCTTAAGATATGGTATCTTGGCTACACTTATCTGGCATTTCAGTGTGAATGCGGTTTATTCGGCCATGATACTCCTTAGATCAGGCAATGAATATTATTTTACTACGGGAGCTGTATGTGCCGGTCTTGTCATGTTACCGCTTATTTATTCAATCATAGCTTATCGGAGGAACGGCGGCTTTGTTTCATCAAATAATCTTGTCAATGCGTTAGATACAGAAATATTTGAAGAAAAAGAGGAGACTAAAAAGGTAATTGAAAAGGCCAAGATTTCAGTTTCCTACAAGCCGCTTAGCATTGGTCGGGTCAAACTTGGAATCGTTCTTGGTTTTGTTGGCATCCTGATATTCTATTTAGTTTCAACATTTGAAAAATTTAATGAACCCATTTACAATTTCACCTGGCTGGATAAAAACCGATCGGAGGCAACGGACATCGCAAGGGAATACTTATTAAGCAGGGGATTTAACCTAGATGAATATCGTCCTGTTGCGAATCCAGAAAATTGGTTATCCACAAAAAGTGTTGCATCATCTGATGGAAATATGATTTCTACAATAAGTTCGAAGGGCAAACCTGAACATGTTGCATACATCATGGAAAATGCCGGAAAGGATAAATTAAGGTCTTTTTTATCTGATGATAAGTTGGGTGCTATGGCATGGACTGTCAGGTTTTTTAAACCCGAAACGAAAAGAGAATATAAAGTCTGGATGTTGGCAAAAGAAGATGAAGGTGGTTATCCCTATTTCAAAGAAACAATTTCAGACACAGCCTATATACCCTTCTTAACAAAAGAAGAGGCTCGGGATTTGGTTCGGGATTTTGCAGAAAATACAAACATCGATCTCATTGACATGGAATTAGTAGAAGAAGAGACTATAGAAAAGGAAAACCGGACTGATTATTATTTCAAGTATAAAGCAAATGATCACCACAAAGACAACGTCAGTGAAGCAAGACTATATTATGAATTTGAAGTCCATGGAGATCATATCGGAGGAATTACGAAAGATATTAAATTACCGGAAGCTTGGCAAAGAGAATATCAAAAAACCGACATTTATAACATTATACAAGTTTTTTGTGAGATGTTTTTATTTTTGATTTTACTGATCATGGGAATCAGATATCTTCTTAAACTATTAAAACAAAATAAGCCAAATTGGAAACAAGCGCTATCAGGTGGGATTATTTTCACTATTTTATTTTTATTATTAGCTTTTAATAGTTCCGCTGTATTTTTTTCTACTTATAACACTGCTGCATCCTTCAAAAATTTCATTATTCAAAATTTGTTGTTTGACTTATTAGAATTGGTATTTTTTGGAATTTCCCTTGCTGTACTTATTTTAACTGTTAATTTAGCTTGGCCTAAATTTTTCACCGCTTTCAACAAAGCGAACCGAAAAATCTATTTAAAGGACGCTTTTGTTTCCCTTTTTTGTGCTATTGGTTTATTTTCCATTATTGCGGCTATATCTGGTCTGTTAACTATATATCATCCCACATTTATTGAGCCCGGTACATTTCGTGTTCCAACCATTACATCATATTATCCTCTGGTTGATCTTTTGCATGATATGGTATCAGGTAATTTTATAATAATGCTGTTAATTGTTAGCATTTTCTATATTTATCGACAACTCACAGTCCGGGGTGGAATTCGAAAAATATTAGTGCTTTCTGCTATAGCAATCCCATTTGTTTTACCGAATGAACCGGAAATACTTTATTTCTTTAGCGATGCTCTTTGGATAGGAGCTGTATTTTTCTTGATCAGGTATTTCTGGAGTGGTAACCCCTGGAGCTATTTGTTTGGTGTATTCGGATTTTTTACAATACCAGATATTTTAGGATATTTCTCTAAAATTCAGGATCCAACCTATAGAATTCAGGGTTATGCTGCTGCTGCAATTGTTTTTTTTATTTTATTATACTTTGCCAAAGAAGCATTTTCCCAGGATTGATTTTTTTTAGGACTAAAGTCACCATTTCTTATTTAATATTGCATAGCGCGGATTGATGTATTTTGATAGAATCGGAGACTCTTAACATTTTGAATATTCTTGTTACGATATAACAAATCATAGAATAACAACTGTTTCAACCACCGATCTAACACCAAATCTAAAGTAATTTTGTCGACGGAGGAGCAACGGACTTCTAATCAGTAGGCCACAGGTTCGAATCCTGTCCGGGGTACTCCTCGACAAGCCCTTTTATTGACGATAAAGCAGGGGTTTTTCATTACCAATTAATCTGTCACCTTTTGTCAGGTTTAGTCAAATATTACCACTTTAGGGATACGTTTTTAGGGATACAGTTTATGTATAATAGAGTGCCAATCTGAGTGGATAGTTTATTACAGTTTCCTCAGAGTCGAAACGATCAGCGCGGTTACGAAAACTGGGATTTATCAATCAATAGATAATGGAGATACTTGGGTTGAAATAAATAATGCGGAATGCACTTTAAAAAGAAACGTAAAAAGAAATTAGATCAGATCCATCGTACGTAAATACGGAAATCTATCTATCTAGAATAGCAACAGCCTTTTAAGCCGTTGGCCGTGCGTTTCCCGATTTATCGGGACACCGGGATCACGATTTATTCCGTGCGTTTCCCGATTTATCGGGACAAGGGTCTATTGAGAATGTCGGGGCTTACAGATTTATTTTTTTGAATACCAAAAATATACTAAGTACGCTAATCCAATACCCAAAGGCGGTAAGCCAATAATATATGCCGGTTCCGGTTCACCCAAACCAACTAGGAATGCCCCTAAAAACGCAAGTCCAAGAAAAGCAAAAATTAAGCCTCTTAATAAGTTGTTTGTTACTTTTGGTTCGGGGAATGGAATATCAACTCCTTTTTCAATGGCCGCCCTGATTTCTTCACTCAATAATTTTCTCACATTTGTTTGATAAATCAGGTAGAAGACCCACCCTACACATAAACAAATAAAAAGTGTAATTGGTATAATAATTTCGACGTTATCCATAAGAATATCCTTTCGTTTAGTTCTATGCTTTAGACATGGGTAGATTGAAAATAGTTGCATGCAACTTTATTAAAGAGTAACCGGTCTAATCTATTGGTATTGAACAAAAAAGAAAAATCATAAATTTATCTACAGGCGGTAGAATCCTATGCAGGCAGATTATACAACATTGCCTATTTTATCCTCGGAAACAAAGAACTTGCTGAAGATGCAGTTCAGGAATCATTTATCAAAATATGGAAGAATCTTGATACGTTTTCATTTCACTCTTCCATCTACACTTGGATGTACCGCATTGCACATAATACCGCTATCAACATCTACAATAGAGAAAAGAAGTATTCCTCTTCGGAATTGGATTATGAACCAAGCAAAACTGAAAATCCGATAGACAAAATGACATTAAATACGGCAATCAAGATTCTATCACCGAAAGAGAAACAATCGATAGTAATGTTTTATTTTTTAGAGTATAAAATAAGAGAAATAGCTGAAGAATTATCCGTTAGTGAAAATACGGTTAAATCCTGGCTGAAACGCAGCAAGGAAAAACTGAAGGACTATATCCTTGAACGATAATATAAATATTCAAAAATTATTTGATGAGGAAATCATTGATAGTGATTTGGTATCGAAATTAAAAGCAGTACCGAACCAGATGCCCACACCCATTAATTGGAATCAATTGTTCGATGGAACAACCATTATATTATCATTTTGGGTCTGTTTGAATGCATTAAAATATATTGACGTCCAAACCTGGACGAATCAGACCTTCATTACCATTTATAAGATAATCTATGACTTTATAATTATTTTATAGAATGCCTGATTATAAAAGAAATCAATACCTATCGTCAGTTCTATTCTAATGACTTTTCTGGAGGCAATGACAATTTATCTACCTCCTTCTCGAGAGCTTTCTTAATGAACTTGTTCAATGAAATGCCTTCAGTCTGAGCTTTTATTGCAGCTTTTAAATGCATTTCTTGACCGATTCTGACATTTAAACTACCAGAGTAGGATTTTAAAGGTTTTTTTCCTATATCTTTGCAAACCTCAATATAGTAATCTACAGCTTCTTCAAACTGTTTTCTAATGTCAGCAGCTGATTCAGCTGTGTATGTGATTGTATCGGTAATCCCAATTATCTCACCAAAAAGACACTGATCATCGGGGCTAAAACAAACATTACCGTGAAAGCCTTTATAAATTAAAGTATTCGTCATTTTTTTTCTATATCTATTGGAATAAACTTACCATGATTCAGTAAATGTTGTTGGGCTGATCGTAGTACACATTTTTGAACAGAGTCTGATTTTTTATGCGGCTTATGCATACCAAAGATCACTTTTGATGTTTTATCAACAAATGCAACTTTTGATCCAGATGTTTTCCCTTTGTTTTTTTCGATATAACCATAGTGTTCAAATATTAATTTTAATTCCGAATATTTAAAATCGGATGGTATTGTTAAAAATCTACCAACTAATTTCTCATTTTTACTCATTTTAATGTCTTTAAACTTATTGTTTCAATTCAATTAGCGAAGTACAGGCAAGCAATTAAAAGTGAAAAAGTTACTCAGGTTGGCAATGGGAAATTTATGAAATATATTTGATTAAATGCAACTATATTTTAGTTGCTTGAATTTAATCATTAGTAAAAAAAATTATAATAACAAAACTAAATTGCATTTCTATATAGGAAATAATAGTCATATGCAAACTCACGTTAACTTTATTTATTGAATCTGATAGCTGA
>JADFPG010000071.1 GCA_022562455.1 Fidelibacterota bacterium
TACAGGCCCCGCTCTTTTTCGATACGGTCGTAGGCTTATTTGATCTCAACCACCTTTCCATTGGCCACATCGATGAACTCCTGCGGCATGCCCTGCGCGATCAGGGTGTCGGGGTGGTGCTCGCGGACCAGCTTACGGTAGGCCGCTTTGAGATCCGCATCGGAGATGCCGCGGTCGACGCCCAGCACGGTGTAGGGATCGGCCTTGTCCGGCCCCACGTGAGTCTCGCGGATGCGGGCGAACTCGGCCTCGCCGAAGCCGAATATTTCCGCCACGTCGCGCAGGTATTCCAGCTCCGCCGGATGAATGACGTTGTCCGCTTTCGCGATATGGAACAAGCCGTCCAGGAGGTCCTCGAGCACGCGCGGATTGCCTTGGAACAGTCCGGCGACCTGGCGCGCGTAGGGCTCGAAGCCAAAGGCGTCGCGGCGCGCCTGATCGAAGATGCGGCCCACATTCCGCATTTCGCTGGGCGGAACACGGAAGACCTCCCTGAAGGCGGCCACCTCGTCCGGCGTCACGACGCCGTCGGCCTTGGCCATCTTGGCGCCCAGCACGATGACCCCGATGGTGAAGGCGATCTGTTTGGTGCCGTCCTTGCCCGTGGCCTGCGCGCCCCGCCGCTTGTCGACGAGGTGCCCCGTAAAGCCGCCCATGAGCGCGCCGATGGGCCCGCCAATAGCAAAGCCCGCCGTGGCACCGATCAATTTTCCCCAGATGCTCACCAGATACTCGCCAGGTATTCGCCAGATACTCGGGGACCGGTTTGGCCGTCTTAGGCCCCTCCCCCGAAAGCTTAGGTTGGAGTTTACGTTTGCCCGACCTTACCCCCAGGCTCGCCCCCGCGCCAGCCGGTGGAAGGCGCGCCCGCGGCCTTGACATGTACGCCTAATTGACATACATATATTCGGTGTCGCCCGCGCATCGGCGCCTTGGAGTTCAACGAATGCCCACACCGGACGACTCGAAGAGGAACCAGCGAATCGCCTTGCGGACGACACGAATCGTCAAGCGTGCGATCGAACGCGCGGCTGCGCTGAATGGGCAGTCCTTGACCGATTTCGTTGTGACGAAAGCCTATGAGTCGGCGCTTGAAACCCTCGACCGGCACGACCGGATGGTGCTAAGCGGTGGCGACCGCGACGCCTTTATCGGCGCGCTAATCGATCCGCCCGACCCCTCCGCACGCCTCAAAGCGGCTGCCCGGCGGCGCGAGAAGCGGGCCGCCCGTTAGGTGCCGGAACGCCTTGACTTCATAGTCGGGCCACTCGGGCCGCATCATGACCGCCAACGATTTTCCTGTGGCAACGATCAGATCGATCAATACCTGCGAGAGCGCGGTTCACAGGATGTTCGGCGGAAGCTCAGTGTCGTGTTCGTGTTGGAAGGTGCGGAGGCGGGTGAGGTCGCGGGTACTTCGCTTGATGGATGGCAGGCTGGCTACCTGGTTGGCATCCACAAAGGTAGCTGCGCCGGTTCTGCCGGCATTCAGAACCTTGTCCCGCTCCGCTACCACCTCAAGCTCTGCCATTTCGATGGCTTCCTGTGCCAGCCGGAAATTAACCCGAAAGTCCGTCCCAAGATTGAGATAAACATCCGACTCTTCTTGAGATCCATAGCCGATAAAGGAAACAGTGACCGTATAGGGTCCGCCAATCCTCATGTACGGTATGTTGTAGGCGCCCCCTGACCTGACCGTAGTACCATACTGGGTTCCAGTCGGTTCGTGGACCACTACCACGTTGGCACCCACCAGTGGTTCGCCTTGCTCATCTTTAACCGAACCGCTAATTCCGGCAGTGGTCAACCCCTGTCCATATCCTGTCTGAACACCAAACAGGATTAATACAAGAGGAATTATGATTGCATTAACTTTTTGGATTTTCACTTTTTTCTTCCCTCCTTTTAAAAGGTGTTATAAAGTCGGAATTCTAATTTTCCTTATTGAAAAACTAGGGAGTAGTATAGATTAAGAAATTAAATTTCCCAACAGAAAATTTGACTGTGTATGACAATTTTAAGGCAACCAAAATTTCAATTAAACTAAGTCATGGATAAATGGGTTTGGAAAATAATTAAACTTTACACCTGTTAGCTCATGTTTTTTTCTAAACGTTGCCGTAAATTTCTAACCAAATTTCAGGAGGTGATCCAATGAAAAAGGTTTTATTAAGTGTCTTAATAACGATGGGCGTGATTGGGGCGGTTACAACCCAAGATATAGATCAAAAGGAGGAATTATCCCCATATAAAAACATATCGGTGGAGGAATTAAAATCCCGGTTGGATAATAAAAAGGATTTGGTCTTATTGGATGTTCGCACTCCAGAGGAGTTCGATGGTCCCCTCGGTCATTTGGAAGGAGCGATACTAATTCCTGTACAAGAGCTTGAATTCCGGATTGATGAATTGGATGATTATCAAGAGCGAGAAATAATCGTATACTGCCGAAGTGGTAATCGGAGCAGAACGGCCTCTGAGCTGTTATCGGCATACGGTTTCCAAGTGACGAACCTTGAAGGAGGTATGAAGGCATGGAATGCGATGGAAAAGCTTCCTCAAGAAAAAGAACATGAGAAAGTTAATCCCTGATTGAGAAATAACAGAGTGTTCAAGTGCTCAAGTGTTCGGGTGTTCGGGTGTTTATGTGAGATGGTTGTTACTGGAACTCCCCGAACTGTAAACTAAAAAGAAGTAGATATAGGAAAGGAAAGTGTCTTATGCCCATGTATGATTACCGCTGCAAGCAATGCGGAGATAAATTTGAAGAACTTATCTTTAGTTGGAATAAGGAGAAGGAGATAATTTGTCCCAACTGTTCGAGTAAAGATGCAGAGCGCCTTATGAGTGCACCCGTATCTATTGGGACATCATCCCGAAGCTTTCCGCAGGATCCTTCGGATGGGACTTCTCCGGAACAGTGCTGTCGAGCACAGCAGGGAAGCGGCTTTTCGTGAGCAAGATAACTGGCGTCGGTCGATGCCTCTTGTTTAAGTTGTCGCGATCTTCTTAAGAGTTTTTCCTGATTTCCAACGTATGGACACCCACAGCATCTGGTTACTCCTTCCCATAATAGGGGTGCTGGGACCTCCCCTCTGGAAAAAGCAAATCTATCCTGCTCTCCTTTTGGGTGTCTGGCTGGGATGGTGGATTCTTGAGCATTGGTATCCCGTTATGGTAGTGTGATCTACAATAATGTCGCTTGTGGTGCTCTGAAATGCTGAGAAAACAGGGTTCTTTTATCTTTTATTCGATAAATTTGTTTAGATTTTCTATTTTCTTTCAGGGTCAATCTCTTTAATTTCACCTGTGAAACGGAGGGAGCTTATCCGATGGCTAAGGAAAAATGGCGCCGTTATGATTCGAGAAGGAAGAAGACATTCTATCTGGAGAAAGGGACATCTACATACTCAGATCCCTAGGCACACAGAAATTGTTAATATGTTGGCACGAAAGATTTGCAAAGACTTGGAAATTCCATTCAAGGGAGAATAATGTATGAAATATAGAGCTGTTACAAAAAAAGAAGGTGATTGGTGGATCGGTTGGCTGGTAGATTTACCAGGGGTAAACGCCCAGGAGAGAACATACGAAGAATTGGTTCAATCACTCAAGATTGGTGCAGAGGATATGTTATCCCTTAAAGTTGATCTTCCGGAAGATGCACGGCTGGAAACTATTGAAGTATAATCGTAACTATTCAGGCTTCCCGTACGGTCACAAGCTCCCTACGGTACAGAAAGACGTCCGTCTACACTACCGTTAAGACGGACAAGATTGACAGTCGTAAACTGGCTAAGTATTTAGCGAATGGTCTTTTAGAGGGAATATACCGTTGGGATGTAGAGGCCTTTCCATGATCGGAGTATGGTCCGTAAACGATGACAGATGGTGAAACGGAGAGTTCAGATACAGTCTCAAATCAAAGCTGACTTAGCCTTTTTCTGGCAAATAGGCTGAACAGTTACAAATAATATTATATTTTGTATCGTGATCAGGGATGATTTTTTTATTAATTGAATTCAATTTTATCTCTATTTGTTACAAAATCCGTTAAAATTCGGATGTCACATTTTCTCTTGACATTTTCAATAGGTCACTTTACAATTGGGTGACGTAAAGGGGCGTCAAATCGTTAATAATTAAATCCGAGGTAATTATGAGGCGATCCGCCAAATTTATAGTTTTTATAGTCTTTTTAATCTTTGCTGTTTCCTTACAGGCAAAGAAGTACACCATAAGTGGTGTTGTTCTTAATTCAGATGAGAAAAAAGTTCCTTCTGCTGAAGTGATTCTTATCGATTCTGATGGGAACGAGGTAGCTAAAGATGCCACAGGTAAAAGGTTAACGGGAAAAGGAAAGTTTAAATTTAAGAAAATCTCTTCCGGCAATTATACTCTTGAAGTATTTAAGGAAGACGTTGGTACATACTCAGAGGCAGTAACGGTTCCAGATGATGATGTGAAAATTACCGTCACATTATCAAAGAAAAAGAGAAGAGAATTGGTGGAAGAACCTGTTGAAAGAATCCCTGATGATGAGTATGTGACGACCGAACTGAGTTTTGAGATCAAGAAACTGACTGCGGAGATCAGCTACTTAGGAAGCCAACTCAGAGATCTGCAGGCAAAGAGTGAAATGTGGACAAATCCCCTGTCCATCTACAGTAAAGAGATTATTCTGGACAATGGAACCACTATTTTTGGCAAGGTTGTCTACCAGGATGAGGAGATGCTTAAAGTAGAAACGCTTCTTGGCTACCTGGTGTTAAATCGGGAGCAGGTTGTGCGGATTATTGATAATGTAATGACAGCGGAAGAACCTGAATACATTCCGGAACAGATTCGAGAAACCTATAGCCCACCCCCCATGCCCAAGCTTGCAAAACCTCGCTATACATCGGCAGCTCCCACAGAGCGACTACCGGCTGTCGGTCGTTCGGCAAATATAGTTCTTGTTGGCAATATATCTGAGACAAAGGATAGATCAAACAATATTACTTTCTCCGGAGAAGTAAAGAACATTGGTGGTCGCAGATCAGATTTTGTGAAAATGAATTTTGTTTTTCGAAAGAATTGGAGTGGTGAGACAAAAACTATTACAACATTTATCCGTGGCGCTTACCATACATTCGACACGGGCATTACTACCGATTCTTCTTTATTACCGGGAGCGACAGGCACCTTTGAAATGGTTATCCCAGCCGATTTCGGCACATTTATCGGCTATTCATATACCATCGATTGGGAGGAATACGAGTGAAGATTGTAACCGTAAAACAGACACCAGTTCTTAGTTTACTCATACCGATTTTATTTTGTTCAAACCTGCAAGCTCAGGAGTCTTTCACCGAAGACGCCTTTTTCCTTGACCTGGGTATCGTCATCGAGCTGGGCACAGGAAAAGAAGAAATCAATCGCCTCATAAAAGCGCCTTCAGAACAGGTGAAGTTCTTTCTCGATAAAGAGCCCAGTGGCTCTGTGTTTATGGCTTCAACAAAGGAGCTTCAACTGACACTGGAACGGATCACAAAAAGAATGGAAAGCCTTGAGAGTTCTATATATTCTTTAGAGGGATTCTTTGAGAAAGAAGTGAACACACTAAAAAGCGAGAACAGCCACCTTAGAGAAATGATATCTGATTTACTGGCGCAAGAACCAGTGGTACCACCGGGATTGGAGAAGTTGGTTGTCAGGATAGAAGAGGTGGTTTCAGATGTGGAACAGTTAAAAAATAAGTCCTCTGGTGAAACTAATTTGTTGTCTGTCACTGGAATTGCACCTATTGAAAAACCGAAAGTTATTGAAACAGAAATGAGTAGTGAATATGTGGAAAGACAATCATCCGGTATTAAGGATAAAACAGAAGACCTGGTAGAATCAGACCAGAACACTCGGGAGGAACATAAAAGTTTTAGTAAGTTAACTTATATGGCAGCTGTATTCGCTTATCAGCGGGAAGACTATCAAAGTGCTTTAAGACAGTTTCGAAATTTATCACTGATGGATACGGAAGACATCACTGCAGGAAATGTACTTTACTGGATGGCGGATTGTTACTTTCAGCTTGGAGAATATGATGAAGCTCTGAGCACACTTGAGCAAATAAGGAAATTTTCTGAGTCCGACAAGCTTGATGATGCTTTGGTTTTGAGCGGCCTGTCATATCGCCGTATGGGTAAAGAATCGCGAGCGGTTTCTGCATTCAGTGATGTGGTGAATAACTATCCGGAAAGTGAATATTACAGATTGGCTCAGATGGAGCTAAAAAAATCAGAGATGCGACCATGATTAATAAATACGGAAAAATTGTTCTTCTGGGATTGGCATTCGGGATGATGTTCCCACTTTTGGGGGTGACACGTGTGGTTAATATGTATCCAGGTTCAATGATGAAAATTCCAACCAGCAGCCCAGTAAGATCCCCATACCTGTTCAGCACCGGTTTTGCCACAGAAATTCACAGGTTTTCAGATCCTTTTAACACTGCTCGAGGCTTTTATTTTTCCATGGATTTGACCAACCGGTTCACTATGGGTTTTTCATCAGTCCAGAGCGCTGATACCACTGCTTTAGAAAATATTCTGACATCAACATTCAGACCACCCATAGAGTTTGGTTTGCACATACAATATCGGGCATATGTTTATAATGACATTGCTTTCTCTATAGGTATCCACGATATTGTTTTTAAAGATGATCCTGCAAACGGTTTAAACTTAAATCCCAGGGATTTTTCTACTTTTCTGTCTATTGGCAGTGAGAAAATTTTAGGGGAATATGCCCTTAGCACTTATATGGGTTTTGGCACAGGTGGTTTCAGTGCTCCGGATACTGCATCTGTAGTAGTTGATACGGTTACAACAGGACCGAATTCAGGGATATTTGCTGGGTTTCTTCTTAAAACGCCATTCCTGCCCAAATGGGGCGGACTTGATTTTGTGGGTGAATTCGATGGTTCAGGCATCAATGTGGGACTCCGCATCCCCCTTACCTCGGATTATCGCTTGACAGTAGGATTCACCCACTTAGAAAATTTACCTGCCTTTTCGGATGAACCTTATGGACCTACTCACCCGGGGTTGATCATTGGTTTGGATATGTCGGTTCCGAGAGGGCCCAAAAGGGTTCCGGGTATACCCACTCCTGGTATTGAAAGGGGACCATTCCCCGCTCCTGAAACGGCGATGATGGATTCAACCATGTTAGCAGCGGATTTTGCTGTGGCTGCACTCCGAGATTCAATCAGGATTAACCAGCTTGAGATGAGAAATTTGATGACACAGGTAGCCAGTGTGCAGCATAAAGCATTTGTACTTGAAAATTCCGTGAAAGCCCTGAGTCTCGAAAAAGCCGTCGCACAGAGAAATATGAATCGTGCTATGCGCCATCTGTCAAGATCGCTCCGTTATTTTTATTCCGGAGACTATCGTGAGGCTCTGCAGGAGGTGGAGACTTCACTCGATCTGAATCCCAACCTGGCGCTTGCCTATGCCCGGAGAGGATCCATCTATTACAAGCTTGGAGATGTACAGCGGGCAACCATTAATTGGAATCTGGCATTGCAGATGGATCCGGAGTATGATGATGTGAGAAATATTTTAAAGGCGTTACATGAAAATCGCTTAAAAACAACCAGTTTTCGCAGGGAGTAAAGGAGAGATATGGATATTGCAACAATAATAGGAATTATCGTTGGTATTGGAGCCATTAGTGGTGGGATTATACTACTTACTCCGGATTTTGCCATGTTTGGCTCGATATCGAGTTTTGCTATTGTATTTGGAGGAATGATAGCCTCTGTCTCAGTTGCTTTCCCTTTAGCAGAAGTTCTAAAATTGGGTTCGGCAATGGGAGCTGTATTTAAAGGCGGGGATCTGAAATTAGGTACTGTTGTAGATGATGTTGTAGAAGTTTCGGGTGTAGCTCGTAAAGGGGCTGCCGAGTTGGAGAAGTCAGTGAGTGAAATTAAAAACCCATTTTTTAGGGATGGTGTACAAATGGTGGTTGATGGATACGGTGCAGATGAGATTATTGATATTCTCGAAACACGAATCTCATATCGTGAGGTAAGAGAACGATCTCAAGCGGGACTTTTCCAAACCATGGGTGTGATGGCGCCAGCTTGGGGGATGATCGGGACACTCATTGGTTTGGTCGTCATGCTGTCAGGTTTTGGCGGTGGCGGCGGAGCGGATGCCCTCGGTTCCGGTATGTCTGCAGCCCTCATCACCACATTTTACGGAGCGGTCATGGCTAACCTGTTCTTTCTTCCTATGGCAGCCAAACTAAATTCAAGGCTTACACACACCAGTACATTACAGGCGATGATAGTGGAGGGAGCCCGCTTGATTCACCAGAGGAAACATCCCCTGATTGTTCGTGAGAAATTAAACTCTTTTATTCCACCCAAGGAGTGGAAGAGAGAAGGGGAATAATCTTTGGCTAAAAAGCCGACACCTCCTCCCCCGGAAGTAGGTCTTCCAGGATGGTTCGCTACCTTTGCGGATATGATGACACTTCTTTTTGCGTTCTTTGTCCTGTTAGCTGCAATTTCTACTGTAGATCCGGTGAAGTTACAACAGATGGCAGATTCCATGGGAAAATCGGTGGGGAAAAAATTGGAGATTGATAGCCAAGCCATGTCGCTCGGGGATATATACGAAGCATTGGAGGAAATGGTAGAGGAGATGGAACCGAGCCCCGAAACAGGAGAAAAACCCGTGGAAGTGAAGACGAGCACAAAAGGGGTAACTCTTGAGGTGTCATCAGACATTAGTTTTGGTTCGGGGTCAGCAGAGCTGAAAGCGGCCATTCTTCCCACTCTAAAAAAATTAGTACCTTTCATTAACCGGTCTTATAATATGGTGGCAATCGAAGGACATACGGACAATGAACCGCTACCCGAAATATTTCATGATAAATTTCCCAGTAATTGGGAGTTATCCGGGGCAAGGGCTGCTGCTGTAGTCCGGGAATTTATAAGTTTGGGAGTAGATCCCACGAGGTTACAGTCGGTGGGTTATGCTGAATTTATTCCACGGGATGCGCCTACTGATCGCCTTATCGACGAATCAATTATTCAAGAATTTAATTCCACACCTGGGAAAAAGGCGAAAAACAGGCGTGTTGGAATTACATTCCTTGCTACCAGTATAGATATACAAAAGAAAGAAGACTGGGATAAATCAAAAGAAGAATCCGGGAACGAATAATTTTTTTACAAGAAGGAGACGTTATGAGAAAACATCTTATACTAACAATCGCTTTGGTTGTAGGATTTTTGTTCACATTTAGTGTGTCCCAGGAAACATCCTATTTAGCTCAGAAGCTGATGTTGGAAAACGATTTGCGCAGCCGTATCAATGGAGCATTGGAAAAAATCTTGGATGATCATCGATATGTTTTGGATGTATCCGTAGAATTATCTCTTACTCCCACGGTTAAGGAAGAAGTCACATTCAGACCAATCACAAAAAAAGGTGCTGAGCGGGGTAGGAAAAAACTATACGGGGAAGAAACAGTGCCTTTATTAAAAGAAGGCAGGGATCGAAAATCTCGCCTGACTGGAATTCCCATTCCTGGGTTTGATTTTCAGATTGAAGAAGAACCTGAAGTATCTACGGAAAGACTTTCAGAAATAAAAGAAGAGGAAGGGATGGAACAAGCTTTCCCCTCGCAAGCTCAAATAATGACCCAATCTTATACTGATATCACAGCTTCAAGACCCATCATTGAAAAATTGGAGATCAGTTGTATCCTGCCTGAGGGTTCTGCCCCTGAACTTATTGAGAACGTCCGTCAAATTATTATGGTGGCTTCACACTTTAATCGGAGCCGGGGTGATATGTTAAGCATCATGACCGCTTCATTCAGGGAGAGAAGAGACGTGCGAACGGCTGAGTCCATCATCTTAAGAAGTATTGCCGAAAAAATTGATAAGCTTGAGAGAGAAAAAGAAACCGGTGTGAGTAAAGAAAAGGCAGAAGTAGACTGGCAGGAGGAATTTCTTCAGTGGAAGGAAGAAGAAGCCCGCCGTCGGGAGGATGATCGGGCAATGTTTCTTACAGAATTGAAGAAATTGGAAGATGAGCGAGTACTCCGCAATTTGGAACGTGAAAAGAAAACCATTCTAAAAAGGGATTCTCTCAAGACTGAAGAGATTAAGGTATTAAAAGAATTACTTGCATCAGCTCAGCTATCAAAGACGGAAACCGAGGCAGTCCAAGAAGAAGTGGCAGTAAAGGAAAAAGAGATCGCCGATCTGGATACTCTCAGGAAAAAGATGGAAGAGTTTGAAGCAGCGATGCTTCAGGACACTGAAAGTTGGGTAAGAGAATCTCGAGGAGGAATAGGTAATCTACCCATTTATTTCATGAGCGCAATTTCGTTATTAGCTGTGATGGCGTTGGCAGCGGTGATTATTTTCAACGGGCGGAAGCCGAAGTATGTTATGCCCCCACCGTGGGCTATGCCTCGTCCTCCCAGGAAAAAAAAAGTATCTAAGAAGCCTGTAGAGGAGATGGTCGAGGCAAAACCCGAGTCAGTAGTAGCAGCTCCCCTTGGTCAGGAACCATCAGCTGTTGCTGAAGATCCTGCGGTATTGCAGTCTGAAATCAAGTCTGTCCGCCAGTCTATCGTATCTATGAGTGTTGGGCAACCACAGACTGCCATAACAATTGTGAAAGAGTGGCTTCAGGAAGAAGCTCCTCCTCCGCCTGAAGAACCGGCTGCAGCCCCAGAAGCGCCGGAAGAAGAGGAAGGCAAAAAGAAGAAAAAGAAGAAAAAATAGAGGCGTGGAATGATTACAGATTATAATAGATTGTCAGGGTTGGATAAAGTAGCAATTCTTTTTTCTGTGTTAGGAGAAAGTTTAGCCATAACCCTGATTAAAGGATTGCCGGAAACAGATTTTCGAAAGATTAGAGCACGAATTCGTGAAATGGGTGCTGTTGTTTTTTCTGTTAAAAAGAAAGTAGTAGAAGAGTTCTATCTGGCATTAATTTCCAAGAAATTCCAGGATGACGGTATAGGAGACACCAAACGTCCATTTGCTTTTCTGGATGAAATGGCAGATGAACAAATTATTGCCCTTTTAGAAATAGAGGAACCCAAGATTGTTGCCATGACTTTAGCGCAGGTTTCTCCGGAGAGTCAAATGAAAGTAATAAACAAGTTAGAACCTGATAAAAAAGGACGAGTCCTTATGGAAATGGGACGTCTTGACGATGTTTCATTGGAAGCTGTGGTGAATATTGCCTCAGAACTGGAAGAGAAATCTCATTTTCTCCCCAGAGCCGTGGATTTTTCCAGGGGTGGTGGAAAGAGTATAGCCAAGATCTTAGGGCGGATGAGTTCAGATGAGGAAGAGAAGTATCTGGAAGCCATCAATCGTGAATCACCCGAGCTGGCGAAAGAGGTGAAAAAATATCATTTAACCTTCGATAATATTTTGACATTCCCTGGGAATATTGTACGGGATCTGATGAATTCTGTGGACTTGGATACAATTGCCATGGCTTTAAAGGGACAGTCGGAAGAAACGGTGAACGGGATACTCGATAATCTCCCAAAAAAGAAACAGGCAATGTATGAACCTATCGAGAGGGCAATTGCCAAGCGGGATGTGGATAAAGCCAAGAAGACCATTGTTGATGCAGCCCGCCAGATGGAAAAGGAGGGTCGTTTCAATCTTGAGGATATTTTAGGTGGCGGTGAAATGGTGGAATGATTTCCCAACCTTTGAATGAGTTTAATCGAAGAAGCCTTCCCTGAGCAATATTGGGAAGGCTTTTTCACCTGTAAATAGTTTTGAGCACGGAACCAGGAGCCCCGACACTTCGTGTACCTGCCCGTCCCGGTAGGCGGGCGGGATTTCCCTGCCTGGTCGCCTGCCTGCCGGCAAGGCAGGGCAGACAGGCGTTACACTCCAACAGGGAACAGGGAAAAAGCAGCAAGTATTAAGTAACAAGTTTCAAGTTTCCCTAAATGGTCGCTCCTAAGGAGGGTTTATGACAAAAGCTCCCTATTGGGCTGCCAAGTTTCATCCTGAAGTTTCGGGACTACAGGACAGGCTGTTTCATATACTTTAACATGAATGGAGAAAAAATGAAAAATACATTTGTTTGCTCACAGAGTTCCGTCCGCAGGATTCTTCGGACGGATATGATCTTTATGATCTGTTTGGGTTTAATGTCAGCCAGTACGTTATTTGCTGGGAAGTGGGAATATTCCATTAATGGAGCATTAAAAACCCAAACCGGTAATACTGATCTGTCATCTTTTTCTGTTGCTCTGTCGAGTCAACATGAGGGTGATTTTACTATAGGTTCATGGACTCTAAAAGATGCGGAAATTAAGTTTTCCATTGGTCACAGTAGGGGGAAATTAAAAGATGTGTTGTATGAGAATGATGGAAACGCCAGTTTCCTATTGAATTACCATGCCAATCAAAAGTTTTCCCCATTTTTCCATTTCTATTTTGAGTTTGATTCAACAGCATCTCTTGAAAACAGGACACAGATGGGCTTTGGGGCTAAATATAGTATTACAAAACCGTTTTCAATCAGTATCCTAGGTCTGTGGGAATTGGAAGATTATGTGGGTGAAGATCGAGCCAGTCAATTACGGTGGTCAATCCGACCAAAATATAAAAAGAGTTTTAATTCAGGTGTATCAGTAAGCTATGTTGCTTTCTATAAACCGTTGCAACGTGATTTTAATAATTATCTTTTGGAACACTATGCGACAGTAACTTTAGCCACAAAAATATCCTGGTTAAGTGTTAATGCAACTTTGGAGGATAAATTCAACTCTCGACCACCTGCCGATACAAAGAAAAAAGACGTGGATGTAACCGTTGGCATAACCTTAACATTTTAACTAACATTTCTCACTTCTTGATATTAATCTTGGAGAATCATTGGATAACAGGGTAATCCGTCAGCTGACGGATGATATGTTTATAGTTTGGGAATAAAAAATAAATTAACCCGCCAGCTGACGGGTGGTATATTTCGAGTAAATCTGTATACACCCTTGAAAACGGTATATATCACCCCTGCGGGGTCATAATCAACCAGGAAATACGTACTATAGACATACCACTCCTATGGAGTTGTTTTATGGGAATAGCAAAAAGTTGTTTAAATCTTATGAGAACCAAACAAAGTGGTAAAGATATTGTTTCCGTTAGATAATTAAGAAGTTATGTGCCCACTAATAAGGTGAGAAATGTTAGTTAATTATTTGTTAACCTGGTAAGGGGTCACACATATTTAAAGGAGAGAAGAATGGAGAAGGAAATTCATCAGCTTAACAAAGCAGGAACCACATTCCGCACGATTATTGAGCCGTTTAAAATCAAAACGGTGGAACCTCTCTGGATGACAACAGCGGAAGAGCGACAGAAGATTTTAAAGGATGTACACTACAACGTCTTTTTGATACAAGCTCAGGACGTCATCATCGATCTGCTCACAGACAGCGGCACCAGCGCTATGAGTTCGGAACAGTGGGCAGGAGTAATGCGCGGGGATGAAGCGTATGCTGGAAGTCGGAGTTATCAGAGATTTGAAGCTGTGGTCCATGAAATCTTTGGATTTAAGCATATCATCCCAACTCATCAGGGAAGAGCTGCGGAGAGAATCCTCTTTTCTGTGATGTGTAAAGAGGGAGACATCGTGCCAAACAACACCCATTTTGATACAACCCGGGCAAATGTGGAATTTCGGGGAGCCAGAGCCGTGGACCTTCTCATCGATGAGGGGAAAGATACACAGAGCAAATACCCATTCAAAGGAAACATGGATCCGGAAAAGCTGAAAGCTCTTATCGATAAAGAAGGTGCCAAGAAAATCCCGCTATGTATGATTACCGTTACGAATAATTCCAGTGGTGGGCAGCCCGTGTCCATGACGAATATTAGGGCGGTTAAAAAGATTTTAGATGAGTATGGAATTCCATTGTATTTAGATGCCTGTAGATTTGCAGAGAACGCTTATTTTATTAAACTTCGGGAAGATGGATATGAGAAAAAGTCTGTGGAAGAAATTGTTAAGGAAATGATGAATTATGCTGATGGGTGCACCATGAGCGCCAAGAAAGATGGATTGACGAACATTGGCGGGTTTCTCTGCACTAATGATGACATTCTTGCTCAACAGGAGCGGGATCTATTGATCATTTCTGAGGGATTCCCTACCTACGGTGGATTAGCCGGCAGAGATCTGGAAGCTATTGCCATTGGACTGAAGGAAGTGCTTCACGAGGATTATCTGCTCTACCGGCTTGCTGAGACGCAGTACCTTGGTGAGCATCTGGATGAGATTGGATTTCCCATAGTTCAGCCGCCGGGTGGACATGCCATTTACATCGATGCCAAAACCATGCTGCCGCATATTCCAGGAAGCCAGTATCCGGGACAGGCACTGGTGGTTGAATTATATCAGGTTGGAGGCATCCGTGCCGTTGAGATCGGGTCGATTATGTTTGGGAAGGTAGACGAGGACACGGGGGAGGAAATTCCTGCAGAAATGGAGCTGGTCAGGTTGGCAATCCCGAGAAGGGTTTACACTCAAAGTCATATCGATTATGTAATTGAAGCCTGCAAGCGCGTTTGGGAAAATCGAGATGCACTCCGTGGATATAAAATTGTGGAGCAGGCAAAATTCCTGAGGCACTTTACAGCGAAGTTTGAGCCGGTTTAACAAAAAGGAAAAAGATGTCATCTTTTATTGGAAGCCAAAACACCCCACAATAGAAAGGTCCTCCAGCGGCAGATTGATAGGTTGGTGTATGAGTTGCATGATTTGACGCCTTCCTCCGGCAGGCAGGGA
>JADFPG010000072.1 GCA_022562455.1 Fidelibacterota bacterium
ATGCAGATGTAAAGCGATACTTCCTACTTCGTAAGATCAATTTTAATGAGCTAGTTGAAAATTGTAGAGATACTAATAAATCGATACCCTATTTTGAGAATCTTATTGGTAGTACTTGGGGAATATCATCAGGGGCAAAAGCTGCATTGGTAGATAAAAAAACAGGTGAAAAAAAAGTAGAAATTCAAGGACCTGGTACAATTTCACTATCAACGTATTGGGCGCACTTTGAGACTGCAAAAAAAGCAATAACTAATTCTGTGGAATTATCATCCTTTTCTGAATACCAAATTGCTATAGTTCAGGGTATTGCGAGTATAGAGGCTTACTTGAATCATCGCGTAGAATTATGGAACAAAGACCATCCCGCAGATAAATTAGTAGATACAACGACAAACAAGGTTAGTTTTAAAGATAAAATTGATATTTGGTTACCTAAAATGACTAGTGGCAAAAAACTTGACAAGAGTCTTAATTATTGGATGCATTTTTTAGAATTGAGGAAAGTACGAGATCATTTATAAATTCATCCAAAAACAGAAGGATTTGGTATATCTTTACCTGACCTTACTATGAAAATAAATGCTTTTAGAACTGGAATTGCTGGTTTCATCGTACATTTACATATATTATTCAACGAACGTATACCTGCCACTATAATACGAACTCTATTTTTACCTGAAGTGGTATTAGAAGAAATAAAAAATGAAACTTAATGGCATGAAGCCATAACACACGCTGCTACAGACGTGGTGGACAGGTAGCGTGATTTTTGAGTTGCAACGAAAAAACAGTGTTATATTCTTACATGATTGTTAGGAAATCAAAACCTTTCAGGCAGGTTATCTCCGCCGTTAGGGAAGAGCAATATCAATCAATCGTATAAATTTAATTAGAAAATGAGGAAATAAAAATGAAGGTAAATGATGTTCCAGAAATATCACGATTAAGCGTACCAGAAAAGATACTTTTTGTAGAAGATCTCTGGGATAGTATCTCATCTATTGATTCAGAAATTCCTGTGCCGGAAAGTCATAAGAATGAGCTAGACCATCGATTGGGAAAACATTATTCCCCTGGTGAACTATTGTCTATTAAGGAATTGCAAGTACGTATCGAAAAGAGGAAATGATTTATTCCTTATCGTTTATTCCTGAATTAGAAGAAGATACCATAAACGGCTATAGCTGGTATGAGGAAAAAGTCATCGGACTTGGTGAAGATTTTCTTCGTGTTTTTTACGCGCTTTCCGATGAAATCCAACGAAATCCATTAGTCTATCAGAAAGTATACAAAGATTTTAGGCGTTGTTTACTCAGGCGATTTCCATATGCTATTTATTATAGAATCGAGAAAGATAAAATTATTGTATATGGTTTGTTTCATTGTGCGAGAAGCCCAAAAATCTTGAAGAAAAATTTACGTATTCGGAAGCTTAAAAATCCCTAACCATGTCATTCGCCAGACCGACAAAGCAATTCTGTCAGGGGCAGGCGTCGTCCAGGCGGGCCTGCCCGACTGCATTCCCTCTACAAAGAAGGCGGACAGGCTGGCGGGCCTGCCCGACTGATTTCGGTCAGGCGGGGAAGTTTTGGTTTGTGTTTCATTTGTTATTAATATAAATTGAAATAGGTTATGGGATAAGTATCAGACAGGGGATGAAATACAATGTATCCAGTATCAGAGAAAGAAAATAACGATTCCGCATTTTCCCAGGGAATACCCATAGTTTGTGTATTTATACGGAAAATTGGCGGGTTAAAAACAAGTTAGACAAAGTCAGGTTATTCGAATGAATATTGGTAAGAATGTGGGAAACCAAATAGAAAGGAACGATAAGATGAAAAAACAAAGCTTCATAATAACATTTTCTGTATTAATTCTTCTAATATGGAATAACGTGTATACACAAGAGCCTCCTCCTCAGAAAAAGACCCAAGTCGGAATCGGAGTTTCAATCACGGACATAAAAGACCTGTTCCAATATATTGAGGGTGCTGGGCCCCCTGCCACTGAAATCTTCATACCTATAAATATATCACCAACGCTGAGGATTGAGCCAGAAATAGGTTTTTTTCAATCATCTTCGGAAAATGGAAACTTCAAATCATCTTCCAAGAGTTTTTCGTTTGGATTAGGGATTTTCCGGATGAACTTGAAAGACGGCATAAATCTTTATTATGGCGCCCGCCTAGGGTTAACCCGTACATCATCGTCATTTGAGTATAGCTATAATGGTAGCGCGACTGACGAACAGTCTGTAGAAGGCTTCTTCATCGCCCCAACCGTTGGCGGAGAATATTTCGTAAACAATAGTTTTACCCTGGGGGGTGAAGCTCAACTAAGGTATGCCTCTTCCAGTGGAAAGGATGATGAGGACGATGAAGAAATGACTACATCATCAACAGCGACGAGAGCTCTTTTATTTATCCGCTTTTACTTTTGATTTTTACGGGTTTGACCCTGACTGATGGTGATCTAAACTAAAGACACCTTTCGGGATGTGAGTTTCTTGGAGTTCAAGATGGAATATGGTCACAGCAGAATACACCTGACTTTGCCTAACCCTTGCTTGAGTTGACGTGAAAAGCTTTGGTGTGAATTTCAGGTTTTGGGGTTGTACAAACGTTCAGATAACAGAATTTCAGCGCAAGTGACTTTGTTAGAAGGCAACAATACAATATAGAACCAATATCGGTGATTCATTGCTTTCATGTGACCTAATTATAGTCCATATTTAGTCGTATTTATTGGAGGAAATATGAAACTAAGTGAATCAATAAAACCAATCAGTTACCTTAAGGCACATGCTGCTGAAGTTATCAGGGATATTGCCAAAAATCACAAAACAATTGTGATTACACAAAATGGTATAGCAAAAGTCATTGTCCAGGATGTACGCGAATATGAACGCACACAGGAAACTATTGCCCTGTTAAAAATACTCGCGAAAAGTTCTCAAAGTATCAAAAAAGGGAAATTTAAACCTATTGAACAATCGTTTACAGACTTAAATAACAGGATTGATACATACAAACAATCTTGAAATTCAAAGTACATCTTCTATCTGATGCTGAAGAAGATTTGTTTGATATCTACCGTTATGTAGCTTCTAATGACTCCGAATCAAAAGCAATGAGGCTAATTCAAAAGTTTGAAAAACTTTGTTATAGTTTAGAGGAATTACCAAATCGTGGACACGTTCCACCCGAATTAGAGGAAATTGGAATATTTGATTATTTAGAAATTCACTATAAACCCTATCGAATCATTTATCAAATCATAGAAAACAGTGTCTTTGTCCATTGTATTTTAGACGGGCGTAAAGATATGGAAGAAATATTGTACCGAAGATTTATACGTTAATATAGTTGCCTTCTAATAGCGGGTGCAGCTCACGTAGCCTTTTCAGAAGCAACATCAGAAATTTTCAAAACTTGTGACGATAAGTTATTGAAAAAGTGTAGAAAAATTGTAACTATTCAGGCTGAGGCGAAGGCACCCCGACACTGCGTGTACCTGCCCGACTACGTAATTATGGCGGGTGGGGCAGGCATCTTACACCTCCCTTCCTTCACCAGAAGCAGCGCCCTCACACGTTAACACACATGAATACATGCTCCAACGGAGTGTCCCTTTGACCCTTTGAGGGCCTCCATGATGGAGCGCGTCTGTGAATCCTCTCGTTATGTGCTTAGTGCACAAGTCAAAGTAAATACGTTAGGACAAACTCCATTAAAACGTAGTCTCCCCCGCCCTTGAGAAAAGCGCATATTCTCTGAAAGTACACAACTCTCAACTGACTTCGCGTTCAAATTCCTGTGGTTAAATTTCCCTTTGATTTTTGTACGTCAATGACGTACCTTCATGTGTGAGAATTATCGAAACCCCCATTTTCACGCGACGCCTGAAATCATTACTAACTGATGAAGAATATCGAGAGTTACAAAATACGCTCATAGCTAGACCAGATGTTGGCAAGATTATGCGTGGCAGTGGCGGTATTCGTAAATCGAGATGGGCAGGTTCAGGTCGCGGAAAAAGAGGCAGTGTTAGGATTATCTACTACTGGTTTGTCGATGAGGAATTAATTCTTATGCTTTTTATTTACTCTAAAAAGGAGCAGGATGAGTTAACCCCTCAACAACTGAGAACCTTAAAAAACATCGTAGAGAGTGAGTTAAAATGAAAGAAGAATTATTTAACGAGTTGTTGGAAAGTGTAAAACAAGGTGGCGCCATTCGTCGTGGTAAATTGAAGCCAGGTCGGATTTTTGACTTCAAGCAGCCAAATGTGCAGTCAATCAGAAAGAAATACGGACTGTCACAAGATAAATTTGCCAAATTGCTTGGAATCAGTGTGGGAACTTTGCGCAATTGGGAACAAGGTAGACGTAAACCCGAAGGCCCTGCTCGAATCTTATTACGAGTTGCAGCTAAACACCCTGAAGCGATTCTTGACGCAGTTCATAATCTCTAAGCCAAGTTCTGAAGACTCGAGACGAAAAGAAGCTGCCCCCAAAGACTATATTTAACTCAGTACTTAATTCAAAGTCAGCACTAAAGTCGTCGGGCACATAACATTTTGCTTCAGTGGATGAAGGGCTCTTTTTCAGAGGGCTGCTTCTGTGCCCTCTCAAAGATTATTTCTAAATCGCCGCTTATGTACCTTGTCGTCTTTCGCCACTGAGCAATGCCGTTGGGAAACACTTTCTCCTCCACAGGAGACCCTACGGGTCAACGGAGTCCTCCAAGGGAGTCCCTCCGGGACCTTTGAGAAACACTCTAAAACATTAACACTTCGGCCTTACATTGCAATGCCTGTATAAAACGATTATCATAGTACGTCTTTCCCCCTATAGTTCGGGGCATTTTTTATCATTTTGATATCATGAGGATGATTTTCGATTTTCCCGGATGCTGTAACCCGAATAAATTCTGTGATCGTCTGCATTTCTTGTATATTGTGCGCCCCGCAATATCCCATAGCCGCTCGTAAGCCACCGATCATTTGATATAAAGTGTCAGTAAGTCGACCTTGATAAGGTACAGCGCCTTCGATTCCTTCAGGCACCAGTTTTTTCTTGGTATCTTTTTCTTGAAAATAACGGTCGGCGCTCTGCTCCCACATAGGACCTATGGACCCCATTCCCCGGTAAGATTTATAGGGTTTACCGTCAAGTGTTATCAATTCTCCCGGACTTTCATCGAGTCCCGCAAGAAGCCGCCCGAGCATCACACATCCCGCACCCGCAGCGATAGATTTGGCAATATCGCCTGAATAGCGAAGTCCTCCATCAGAAATCACTGGAATGCCACTCTCCCTTGCTGCTAGAGCACAATCAATGACTGCTGTTAATTGAGGCACGCCGGTACCTGCAACGATTCGAGTTGTGCAGCTTGCACCTGACCCAATACCAACCTTAATTGCGTCCACACCCGTTTCGATGAGAGCCGCAGCGCCTTCTCCGGTTGCAACGTTCCCGGCGATTAATTGTGCAGATGAAAAAGCCAATCGAATCTTTTTTACTGTCTCTAAGACACCTTTGGAATGACCATGAGCAGAGTCCAGGACAAGCACATCAGCTCCAGCCTCCAAAAGAGCCGCAGACCTCTCTAATACATCTTCCGTGATACCAATCGCCACACCTACTCTCAGTTTGTTCTTCTCATCAACAACTGCCTTCGGAAAAGATTCTGTATCGACTTCCTCTTTTTTTACGAGAATTACTTGATCTGCTTGCTGTTCAATGGTCATGTTTTTATGAAGGATTCCCATTCCTCCTTCTTTGGCAAGGGCTATTGCCATTTCGGATTGCGTCACCGTATCCATGGCAGCGCTGATGATGGGAATTCTTAGCTGGATTTTTCGTGTAAGATTTGTGGAGACATCGACTTCTATTGGCAACACGTCCGATGCCTTGGGAATTAATAGAACATCATCAAATGTTAACCCTTCCCTATAAGACTGCGACTTTTTCATAACCTTTCACTTGGAAATAGCTTGGAGCAGATAGCAGGGAGAATTGTCCCGGAGGGACTCCTGCGGAGGAGTGATGGAGTAATAGGGATATGGGAAAATCTTGTTCACTTTATAGTTTCCGCTCCCTGCTTCATATTTTCATCTTTCCCCGCCAGACCATGTGCTCAGTCGGGCAGGTTCTTTTCGATAATCATCAGGATGTAGCTGTGTTCTTTAAAATAACTTGACCACACGTTCTACCGCTTGTACCAACCTTCTCCCTTTAACCAAATCTACAGCCTGTTCGATTTCATGGGTAAGTATCCTATCATTTTTTGCAAACTTAATATGACGTCGAATATAGTTTCGTGCGATTTTAGTTCCAATACCGGGTTTCAGCGGTTTATACAAGTCCAATGCATGGCATGAGACAATAAGTTCAATTGCCAGTATAATTTCCACATTTTCCAAAATCTTTAACAATTTCCTCCCTGCCCATGTTGACATACTTACGAAGTCTTCTTTCCCTGCTGATGTAGGCAAGGAATCCACTGATGCGGGATGGGATAAGGTTTTGTTCTCAGACACCAATGACGCTGCAGTTACCTGTAACATCATATAACCGGAATCTATTCCAGGTGTTTCAGCTAAAAATATCGGGATATTATCACCAATTCCTTCCATCATTCGAGCAATACGCCGCTCAGAAACAGCTCCCATTTCAGAAGCAGCAATGGATAACGTATCCGAGGTTTGTGCGACTACTTCTGCATGAAAATGCCCGGATGTAACCACTTCACCTGTTTCCGGAAGTATTAAAGGATTATCACTTACACTATTGATTTCATTTTCTATGATTCTCTTCGCTCCGGTAAACAGTTCCCGCGAAGCGCCGTGGATGTGGGGAATACACCGGAAACTGTAAGGGTCCTGGACATGATCACAATCTCTGTGGGAGGCAACAATTTCACTTTTTGCCAGTAACTCCCATACATTAGTCGCCGATTGTAGCTGACCGGGGTGTTTTTTCAGTCTATGGATTTTTGGACGAAAAACAAGCCTGGAAAAAAGACACGATTCAACGGACATCGCCCCAATGATATCGGCAACCTTCAAAATATTCTGTAATCTCAATAATCCGCAAATAGCAAGAGCGGTTGATACCTGAGTTCCGTTTACGAGACTCAGTCCTTCTTTTTGTTGGAGGACAATTGGCTCCAGACCTGCCTCCTTTAATGCCACAATACTCGGCAAAATACGATCACTGAAATGTACTTCCCCCTCTCCGATGAGCGTTAATGCCATATGGGCAAGAGGCGCTAAATCACCACTGGCACCCACAGATCCCTTGGATGGTATTAATGGCAAAATATCATGATTAATTAAATCCCGAATCAGTTGTACGACTTCCCACCTGATTCCACTGTAACCATGACAAAAATTGATGAGTTTCAATATTAATATAAATCGTGTAATGCCGGTCTCGAGTGGATTTCCCACTCCTGTTGCATGACTTCGAACAAGGTTGAGTTGAAGTAGTAGACGATCATCTTTGGGTATCCGGTATTTACTCAATGCGCCAAATCCGGTATTCAAGCCATAAATCGTTTCGTCCGAATCGATTAATTTTGTTAACAAGTTATGACTGTGTACTATTTTTGATTTTACTTCACTTGTTACTTGAAGTTTGCCACGCTTCTCTATGAATGGCTGAAAATCATCTATTGTATAGGATTGTCCGTGTATTTTCAGCATGAGATGTTCATCAAATTATTAGAGATTTTGATGTTGGACAAGCCATTTACGTAACAAATAAATCATATACGTAACTATTCAAACGAATTGGTTTCTATGGAAATAAAATTCTTTAGGGTGATGAAATAAATATATCTTCGACCGATTGAAATATTTTCATTGGGACAGGAATAGCTTCCTGGAAGGCATATCCATATCGTTTATTTACAACGCGATGATCTAAATTCACGAATATCCCTTCGTCGTGCATACTCCGTATTAAACGCCCAAAACCCTGTATTAATTTAATGGCTGTCTCGGGAACTGTATATTCCATGAAAGAATTTTTTCCTTCAGCGGCTAATTTTTCTCCATAGGCTGCTACGATAGGTTCACTTGGGACGTCAAATGGTAACTTCGTGATAACGAGAATTTCAAGTAGCTCTCTTGGTAAGTCCACACCTTCCCAGAACGAATTTGTTCCCAATAGTATACCTCCGGTTGATTCTCTAAATCCATCAAGAAGGGAAGATCGTGAGGTGGCTCCGATTTGAGGGAAAATACTCAATTTTCGTAATAGCCCCCTATTCACAATTTCTTCGTAAGTTTTCTCCAAAAGAATTCGAGCAGTAAAAAGTATCATCATACGCTTATTCATATTATTATGTAAATATTCAATCAAATCTGCAATTACAAAATAGAATTGATTGGAATTAGGACCGACACTTCCACCATATTGGAAATATCGACACTGTTCTGCATACAAGAATGGACTCGGGAAATTGGCTGTAATGACTGACTTTTCGTGGTAATCGGCTAATCCGACTCTATTTCTATAATAATCAAACTTCCGCCCGATTGAAAGTGTTGCTGATGTTAATACCACAGATTCCAATGTATCAAACAGTTGTTCGGATAGGTTTAATCCAATATCTATTGGAGTACAATTCAGCGATAGAATTAATTCACTTTTTTTGAAATACCCTTCATACCAATATACCCAGTCTTCCCTTTCATCGAGAGCTGTATTGGTAAGAACCTGGAAACTTTCCGATAAGATTTCTAAGGTGCTATCCAGGAATAAAACCATTTCCTCTACGTCCTGTTTAGACTCTACTTCTCGAACCAACTTACCAAAGGTTTTAATTTGAGAAATACAAGAATACAATGCTTTGGACAAGTTATCCAAATAAGGAGACAAATGTTCGAATTCTTCATCAAAAGATTGATACCTGACTTTTTGGATATAGTATACATTTTCCTTAAAAAATCCCCCTTTTATATTGGTTATTGTCTTAAAAAATATCTCACAGGAGTTCAAAACGTTTTCAATATTCTCATTCAAACGATCGAAATGGTGAACTACTTCTGAGTTCTTTTGACCCAATGCAGTGACTTGCCGTTTAAACTTAACCCCCATTCGGGTCTTTGGATTCAACATCCGCAATGCATCTCTTATAGACTGGTAGCTTACAGATGATTGAAAATGGTTATAACCGACTTTGACAAGGTTATGCGCCTCATCGATGATTACGCGTTTAAATTCAGGGAGGATGCCAGGATTCGAAAGCTCTGATAACAGCAGAGAGTGATTCACCACAATAATATCCGCCTTGTGACACGCTTTCCTCAACGGACCGATAAAACATCCCTGATGTTGATTACAAACCTGTTGAGTACAAAACCCTTTATCACTATCAATCATGGATTTTAAACGGGGGATTTGTCGATTTAAAAATCCCGGGCATTCCGATAAATTCCCTGTCTTCGTAAATCTAAGCCAGACAATAATGGGCAAAACACTTAATGCTTCTCGAGAGGATAGTAGATTCCTTGCATCTTCTATAATCCAATTAAGACGTGTTTTACAAAGGTAGTTTCTCCTCCCTTTCATCATCACTGCTTTAAAAGAAATGTCAAGAGCATCCGCTATCAGGGGGAGTTCACGATAAAACAGCTGGTCCTGAAGATGTTTGGTGTGGCATGAAATGATGGTAGGACCTTCTTTTCCTTCTAACCCGAACTTTAGCGCAGGAAATAGGTATGCCACTGATTTTCCTAATCCGGTACCTGCCTCCAATATGCCAATGGATTTATCTGTGAATAGCTTTGATATCAGTTCCGAATATTTGATTTGAGTCGGTCTCTCTTCAAAGGGTGATTCAATTCTTTCATTTTTCTTCATTAATTGATCCAAATGACCTCCCTTCCCGAATACTTTCATAGCCTTGTCCGGAAACGAAGAATTTCGTCCCTTAAAATCCACAACATTGGAGTTAAGCTTTTTAGGTATGGAAGAAACCACCAATCCACGATTTAATAACTGCTTCTCTGAATAGATATTTGCGAGATTTATGAACAATTCTTTCGTAGGAATGGAGAAGTCTTTTATCACAGTGAGCATTTTTTGTATGGTTTCAAGTGGATATGAAGCAGCTTCAGCAACCAACTGAACAAATATTTCTCCCACATTGACCGTATCTGCTTCCGCTCGATGAGCACCCTCCCCGGATAATCCAAAATATTCGGCAACGGTCTTTAGTCTGTGATTTGATAAGAAAAATAAAAAAGTTTGAGCTAACAATAACGTATCGTAACAGGTATTTTCAACTGTCGGGGTTTCATATAAGTAAGTCGACTTTAGATTTTCTAAAAAGGTGTAATCAAATTCAATATTATGAGCGACGAGGGGATAATTTCCTATAAAACTCACCAATTCTTTAACTACCTGCTCCTCATTGGGAGCATCTCTCACCATCTTGTTCGTGATGTTTGTCAAGTTAGTAATATTGGAAGGGATGGGAATACCCGGGTTGACCAGGGTAGAATATGAATCTACGTTGACGCCATCTTCAAACCGAACTACCGCACATTCAATTATTTTATCGCGAGAAAAATCCAGCCCAGTCGTCTCGAAATCAATTGCAACAAAAGTTTTAAGATCTAATAAGCGAAGGAGTTCAGGTAAATCCATTAAAGTCCTGCAAATACCTTCATGACATCATAAATGAGTTTGGGTTTTTTATAGACAGCTTTTAAAAATACTTTGGTAATAGTTCTCTCTTCTTCCGGGATTTTTGCCACTGATTCTGCAATTCCATCAAGGTCTTCGTCGGTAAGTTTATCAATGGTATTTTTAATACTATAAAACCTTTCGTGATTTTTTCCGCCAATCTTACGCCATTTTTTTTCATATTGGGAAAGGAACTTTTTACTCACATCCCCTTTTTTTATCGCATCTGCTGCGGTCTGACCCGCCAACATGCCTCCCCGCATCCCAGGGATAATGCCCCCTCCCGTCATGGGATTAACCATGTGAGCCGCATCTCCTGCCAACATCAGTCCGTTCGCAACAAGCTTTTTCAAAGTTTTATCGCATGGGACTCCACCCGCAAACGTACTGACTACAGATGCATTGGGGAATTTATCCTGAAGAAATTCATCTAAATACCTCATGGCAGATTTCTCCTTGCTGTATTTCCCTGAAACACCAAGACCAATATTGGCTGAGTGTGGTCCTTTGGGAAATATCCATACATATCCACCGGGGGCTCTTTTTCGGGATAGATAAAAATCGAAACGATGTTCATCCACATCAATGCCAGTCACCGTTTTTTGGATTGCTGATTCCATATCTTTCATTTTCAACTGAGTCCTGAGACCTGCCCACCGCCCCACTCTACTCTCCACACCATCAGCTCCTATTACAATCTTTGAACTTACCTCAAAGTCTTCCCCAAAATATTGACCCTTTACTCCCGTTACATAATCACCGTCAAACAACAGTCCGGAAACATATGCTTTGGTTACAATAGTCGCCCCCTCTTGTGCAGCATATTGCGCCAGATCATAATCGAAAATTCGCCGATCAAGAATATACCCTTTTGCTTTCAGGTCGAATTCAATCTCATGTCCACTGGGAGAAACCAGCCGAATCCGGGTAATCGTTGACTTAATCCACCGTGGGTCAGGTTCCATAAATATCCGCAACCCTTCATCACTGACTGCTTCCCCGCATCGCACCGGAACCCCAATATCCCGGTCTTTTTCAAGCAGGAGTACTCTGGCGCCGTTCAGAGCAACATATCGGGCTGCAGTAGATCCCGCCGGACCACCTCCAACCACTATGACATCATACTTCTGCCGTCTCCACATGCTCAAAAACCTCTATTGGACAAATATATTCGCATAGCCTGCAATCAATGCAGATATCGTGGATAATTTCGATTTCTGCTTCCCTTAACTCGATACAATCTACAGGGCAAATGCCTACGCAACATCCACAAAAATCACATCTGTTGGGTTTAATCTCAATCATCGATGGGTAGAAAAAGTTGGATAGACAACCTGATAACGGAAATAGTAATAAAATCTGCAGAAATGAAATAGCATCAGAAGAGGTAGTAAAAACCAGGGGTACCGAACCACCACAAATATGGCAAGAATTAAAATGGGGTAATAATTCGTGCGATCTAAATGATCCATCCTCGGTTTTATTAACAGTACCAGAAAAAAAGGCAAAGAAATGATAGCAGACGTACTGATCACCGGATCGCCAAACCGATACCCGAGGAAAACAGCAATAATGATAAACGCAGTCCCCACTATTCCATGAGCGCCAATATGAGAATACGGTATTTTTTGATCGGGGGTTGTTTCATTTGTTACCGTTGATGTCCTCAAGGATGCAATCAAACCGATTGCCGAATACCCCAATCCATACGGTATTGAATGTAATAAGCCGGTAAACAGAGAACCTCCGGCATAATTCCAACCAAACATAAACAGACAAATTCCTAGTACTGCATATAACAAAGCGCTTTTGCTCAGGGAAACTTTTTCATCTGATTCCCCTAGGTGAAAACCTCCTTTAAATAAAAAATAAATTCCCAATGCCCAAATCAACGACAATACCGGGTATATTGACGTGTTCTGAAAAGAAACAACTCCACTGATGACAAAAACAAGTAGAAAGCCAATTGCAGTTATCATTGTTCGGTCAAATTTTAAAAGACTAACTGGAATTTCCTCTCCACTATTATTTTTCGTCATTAAAGACGCTATAATCAGAAGTGTCAACCCTAAGAAAAATAAAACACCTGTCCCATCAATGTTAGAAAGCCAAATCAGATTTGGTGTTTTCACCCCTTCGGCGGCGCTCACTCCTGCAACTGACATGATCCAGACAGGGAAAAATATAACAGGTTTTATCTGAAAGAATGAATCCAACTGTTTGACCTTCTCCCTCAATCGGTGATAAAGTGGGGTATCCGGACGTATCAATCTGGCGATATACATAAAGTTAAAGGAACGTTAACCAATCAATGGCGATCCGGTGAAAACCTCAACAATCTCATTTGCAATTATAAAGAAAACAACCACGATTGCAATAAAAAATAGTATTTTCACGACGATATCAGGCAAGCCCTTCCCTTTTTGTCCTTCCCTGGTTTCTTCGAGGAATTTGGGGATTCCCCACCGGTATAAAATAAAAATCGCCGTCAGCATACCACCTATAGGAAGCATGTATTTTGATGACGCATAATCGAGAAAATCAAAAAAGCTGATGTTAAATACAGTAGAAAAATCAGTAAATCCACCTAAAGAAAGTGAACAAAAGATTCCTACAATTCCAATTATCGAACCAAAAACATATGTCGCTCTGGATCTGCTCCACCCTTTTTGATCAATGAAATAAGCTGTCACAACTTCCAGGATCGAGATGGCAGACGTCAATGCTGCCAGAAATAAAAGAAAGAAAAAGAGAGTCCCCCATAAGTGACCACCTGGCATCTGAGGAAAAATGGTAGGTAAAATAGTAAAAATCAGTCCGGGTCCTTCTCCAGGATCTGCCCCTAAAGCAAATACAGTGGTAAAGATTACTATCCCTGCCATCAAAGCGATGATCGTATCAATAACAAGAATAAGAATACCTGAAGTAACGAGGTTTTGATCCTTTCTCAGATAACTGCCATAGGTAATCATCGTACCCATGCCTAAGCTGAGGGTAAAGAAAGCGTGACCCAACGCCAGCACAACACTGGAGGCAGTCAGATCGCTGAATTTGGGAAGAAATAAGAATTTCACCCCTTCCATTCCACCGGGAAGAGTGATGCCACGAACCATAAGTATAACAAGAAGCACAAGGATCATGGGCATCATCACTTTGCTCCACCGCTCGATTCCTCCCTTTACGCCGTTAACAATAATCCAGATACACAATCCCATAAAAATCAAATGCCAGAAAATGGGGTTCCACGCATTGGACACAAATGAGTTGAAGGCATTGCTGGCAATATCAGGATTTCCTGCAAAGGATTCAAACCCTGTTGTCAACGCAAGAAAAGTATACCGTAATGTCCATCCCCCAACTACGCTATAGAAGGATAAGATAACAAACGCAGACGCCACACCCAAAAACCCAACATATTTCCACCACGATTTTTGTGCCAATTTCTCAAATGCACCCACAGGGCTGAGTTGGGTCTTTCTGCCAATAACAAATTCCCCTATGAGAATAGGAAGACCCACAACGGCAATACAGAGGAGGTATATTATTGTAAATGCCGCTCCCCCATTGGAACCCGCCATATGAGGATATTTCCAGATATTTCCAAGTCCCACAGCAGACCCGGAAGCCGCCAAAATAAATCCAAATCTTGACCCCCAATGTTCGCGCTTTTCAACCATATTCATCTCTTTAATAACTCAGATTTGTTTTCATCTTTATCATTTTCTATAGGAAGTTCATCAAAATTATCGTCCTCAAAGGCAGCCAGATGACTGTCTACCATCGCATCTATAAGACCGTAAATATAAACAAATCCTATCCACCAAGCGAATTTATTTCGCCTTTCCCTGTACCTGCTCCTATTAACTGAGTCAAGGTCTGTATCAAGATAAAGGTTGCGGTTCAGAATGAAATTATAAGTGGAATAGGCTCCAGCAGACATAATCAAAATCGCCTTCAAATATTTTCCGTTGTACACCTGACCGCCACCGGGGATTAATGAGTAAAGAACTGCTTTCGAAGGTGATTTTTCTACCTGAGCTTCGGTAGTATCCCTCTGTGCAATTCCGACAGTATGGACAATCAGCAATCCAATGAGCAGCCATTTCTTCCTTTTAA
>JADFPG010000191.1 GCA_022562455.1 Fidelibacterota bacterium
CATCATCTACAACAATAATTTCATTTGGACTCACCGTTTGCGATAGAACAGAATCGAGGGCTCTTTGAAGTAATGAACTTCGGTTTAATGTTGGGATGATGACTGATACAGTTTCGTTCATAGTTTCAAAGCAGGTGTCTGTATTACCCAATATAACCTTTTCAAGGAGCATAATTTGAGTAAAAATTGAAAGTTAAACTTATTGTAGTTTATCGGACAACTAGGATATAAGCTTATCTTTAGATACCCGTTCCTGCTCCATAGAATTCCTTTCGCGAACAGTCACCGTTTGGTCCTTCAGCGTCTGCGAATCTACTGTGATACCATAGGGGAATTCGTATTCCACATCATAACAGTCAGCGGCATAGTGGGCTAGTTCGTCAATCTCATGCTTGTGTTTGAAAATTTGAAAGAAATTTCAGTGGAAAAAAAGAAAGAATGAGACACTAGTTTTTTAATCCAAGGCTTAATCTTAGTGCGTGATCAATTTTACTCAATAGTTTTGTGGGAAATTTTCCGAGTTTTCTGGCAATAAGATTAGCTGGAACGGTCATAACGTATTCACAACGAACGACAGAGGATTTTGCAAGTCCGGATTCCTTAAAACCTATCGCTCCTTCTTCGATTAGAAGCTCTGTCTTTCTCACATTATTGATCCTTTGAGAATTAATTGCTACCAAGATTACATCGTAAAATCTTCGTCTGAAAGAATGATCGGAGATAAAAAGAGCAGGACGTGCTTTTTGCTGTACACCTCTCTGAGTGACAAAAGGAAAAGGCAGAATTACGACATCGCCACGATTATAATTCATAAAAATCTTCTTCTGAGCTTTCCCAGATCTTAGCTAAAGATTGTTGCTGTACTAGCAGCGAGCCTTCATCGATCGCTGAATTTGGTTTGTCTACATATTCTCTGCTTAAGAATCTTGCAAAGTCATATAATTCAATGATTTTATTATCTGGCAAAACATCAAGAACTTTTTCAAGTTCTGTCTTATATTTTTCAATGGTTGACATTCTTACCTCCTCTATGATTTCTGTATTTTACTCATGAAGTTACGTAATTTGAACAAAAAATTCTAACGACAATAGGCTTGGGTAGTTACATGGGTTAAGATAAATAAGGACAGATGACCCTGCCAACTATTAGTAACCCGGTAATCTCTATTTCAATTTGTCAGACAGAAATACTTCAAGTTTATCCACGCCTACCCGTTCCTGCTCCATAGAATCCCGATCCCTTACAGTGACCGTCTGATCCTCCAACGTCTGCGAATCTACTGTGATACCATAGGGTGTGCCCGCTTCATCCTGCCGGCGGTAGCGTCGTCCAATTGAGCCGCCTGTATCATTGAATGCAGCAAAGTGGGACCTGAGATCGTCGAATATCTTTTCCGCAATCTCGGGCATTCCATCTCGATTTACCAGAGGAAATACTGCCACCGTGATGGGAGCCAATTTGGGGTGTAATCGCAATACAACACGTTTCTCGCCACGAACCTCCTCCTCATGGTATGCATCCACAAGAATGGTAAGGACTGTCCTGTCTACACCGGCAGAGGATTCCACTACAGCAGGCGTAATATGCTTATTGGATTTTGGATCAAACCAGGTCATCTTTTTCCCGCTGGATTTTATGTGTTGGTCGAGGTCGTATGTTCCCCGGTCTGCTATGCCCTCGAGTTCCGACCAACCGAAAGGGAATTCGTATTCCACATCATAACAGTCAGCGGCATAATGGGCTAACTCATCGTCTTTATGCTGTCGCAACCTGAGCTTTTCGGGAGTAATGCCTAAATTCTTATACCAATCAAAACGGGATTGTACCCAGTAGTCCAACCATATTGAAGATTCTTGGGGATGAACAAAATATTCGAGCTCCATCTGTTCGAATTCACGTGTGCGGAATAGGAAATTTCCAGTGGTGATCTCGTTGCGAAAGGCCTTTCCAATCTGGGCAATCCCAAAAGGCAGCTTCATGCGTGCCGTTGTCTGGGCATTGACAAAGTTGACGAAAATTCCCTGAGCTGTCTCCGGTCTGAGATAGATGACGGAAGAGGAATCCTCAGATGGACCGTAGTGGGTTTTTAACATCAGGTTAAACTGTCGTTGATCGGTCCAATCCTTTATCCCACAGCGAAGACATGGTTTATCCAGGTCTATATGGTCAGCCCGATACCGTGCTTTACAGTTTCTGCAATCTACGAGGGGATCGTGGAATTCCACAACATGACCGCTGGCTTCCCACACCTTCGGATTCATGAAGATAGCTGCATCCATCCCCACAACATCCGCTCTGGAGGTTACTATATCCCGCCACCAGATCTGCTTCACGTTGTTTTTCAGTTCAACCCCCAGGGGACCATAGTCGTAGGTGGCTTCCAGTCCGCCATAAATTTCGGAACTCTGGAATATAAATCCCCGTCGTTTGCACAGAGATACAAGTTTGTCCATTAAATTATTTGTCACTTTATTTTCAGAATTTCGTTTTCTATCCTGCTTGTTTGCATAATTCATTTGCTGTTATTGCGTTAATAGTCCATGCCTTTTGATGGGGATGATTTTTACATCTTTGGTATAAATGGAATGTTTCTTTCCTTCACGCAAAAGATAGAAGCCGTTCTGATTAAGATATTTGATTAGATCCCGGCGCTTTACAGACACTATATCTCAACAGGAATTTGTTCAAACAATGCTCCGCCAACCGGTATTTCTTTTTCTTGTTGTCGGTAGGCGGCTATCATTTGGCGGAGAGCATCATCAAGCATTTCCCGACACTCTTCCAAGGTTTCACCCTCTGTTACAATTTCTGGCCACTCCACCAATTGTCCCATGTAGCCTGAATTTATCTTTGTGTATTTTGCGGAGTATGTGTTCATCATAGTATATTTCTCCTTCTCATCCATTTCGATAACTTGTGGTGCCTCACAAAGTAGCAAGCCTCGGTACTTCAAACTCATTTCTCCCCACAGGGTACTGTGCACAACTCTCCCTGTCTGCCCTGTCGGTACGATAGGCAGGCAATTTGTATTTCTCCTTGCCCGTCCGCTGCCTGCCGCAGGCAGTGAGGGTGGGCAGGCAGTTCCACATTAATCCATCTCTTTTAATTCTTTCTCAATCACTTCATCATAGGGTATTTCTTTAGACTTTACCGGCGTGCGACTCACATCATTGGGTCTTTCTTTTAGATAAATCAGAAGTACACCAAGCGCAACAAAAGCAATAACAATAGGGGTAACCCAAGCCATAATATCGGATTTCGGAGGTGCGGAAAGGATCTGTTGTCCAAATCTTGCTACGTAAAATTTAACGATTTCTTCTTTGTTCTTTCCAGCCGAGACCATTTGAGCTATCTTTTTTCGTTCGGGAATAGAAAAACCACATTCCGCATGATTACAAATTTCAACAGTCATGCTACAACCACATTGGCACATTAAGGCAGATTCCACATCTTTCCGAATTGCCTTGTTCTCATCGGCTGCAATTCCAGATGTCAGAAGTAAAGCGATGATGAATAATATCTGTTTCACCTGAAAATACTTTCATCCCGAAACTTCGGGATTGTCCTCGTGACGAAACGTAATATCTTTAGTAATGATAACAACCCAATAAGTATACACATGTTCTTTAATAATTGGCATAAAATCGCTCAATTTAGGTGAAAATATTAGTGTTGTGCTAAGGGACGTCCAGCGGAGGAAAGTTTTGGTCAACGGGATTGTCCAGGGTGTCGGATTTCGACCCTTCGTATAACATCTTGCAAAACAAAATCAT
>JADFPG010000192.1 GCA_022562455.1 Fidelibacterota bacterium
GCCGAAGATGCAGGCGCCGATGGACTGGAATTGAATTTCGGCTGTCCCCATGGCATGTGTGAACGGGGAATGGGCAGCTCAGTGGGACAAGAGCCAAAAGTACTTGAGCTCATTACTTCCTGGGTGATGGAATATGCAACAACTCCTGTACTCGTAAAGCTGACTCCAAACACAGGGGACATTTTGGTGCCCGGTTTAGCCGCAGTGGCGGGGGGCGCCAACGGAATTTCGTTGATCAATACGATCAAATCCATCATTGGGGTCAATTTAGATACACTCGTACCCATGCCGAATGTTGGAGGTCAAAGTACCAACGGAGGGTATTGTGGCCCGGCGGTAAAACCCATCGCCTTGTATATGTTATCTGCCTTGGAACGAGAACAGGAGATAACAATTCCTATTTCAGGTATTGGGGGAATATCCAATTGGCAGGATGCAGCAGAATTCCTGGCCTTGGGCGCCACAAATGTTCAAGTGTGCACCGCAGTAATGCATTACGGTTATCGTATTGTAGAAGACTTGATTGATGGCCTTTCCAATTATTTAGATGACCAGGGGTTTAAGTCCGTATCAGAATTGGTGGGGAAAGCTGCAAAAAACGTTACTGACTGGGGGAATTTGGATTTGAACTATAATGTAATCCCAAAAATTGATTCTGATAAATGCATTGGCTGCCAGCTCTGCTACATTGCCTGCTTGGATGGTGGGCATCAATGCATTCACACGCAACAGAATCTATGTTGGTCTTTTCATGGAGAATCGGATCATGGTGTAAATCCGCGCATTGAACCAGGACCGGCTGTGACTCATAAAACAAATGGGAAAATACCTGCACACGTCCCTTTTGTTGATGAAGATGAATGTATCGGCTGCAACCTTTGCAGTTTAATTTGTCCAGTACCCGGCTGTATTACTATGGAGGAAATTCCCCACTCTAAAGGGAAAGAATCCTGGAATGAACGAGTAGCAAAAGGACTGGGTTAAATTAGATTGATTTGATATTTCCGGAATTGGTTTTTGGGAAGGGCAAACAATTCAATATTCATTTTCTATAAAAATAAATGAAATTTTTATACGATTTTTAAGTAGATTTTTTTACCCAATACTTCTGCTATTTTCTCAAGAGTAGAAAGTCGAATATCTTCTGCATGATTTTCAATACGAGAGATAGCTGTTTTTTTGGTGTGAAGTTGTTGCGCAAGTTCTTCCTGGGTTAATCCGGACTCTTCCCTGGCTTGGCGCAATAAAGCGCCTATTTTAAAATGCTCATAACCTGATTCATATTCAAGGGCAAATTGTCTATCAGATTTTTTCCTTTTATCTACGTATTTTTTTAAATCACTCATTTTCGTTTCCTTTTAATAAATACTTTTTTCCTATTTTGAGCCAATTCAATTTCAACTTTAGGTGTTTTTTTGCTCTTCTTCATGAATCCGTTTGTTAACACTATAAAGGTACCTTGATCAATAAAACCCAGCAAGCGAATGGCATCATTGCCAGTTCATATTCTTACTTCCCAAATTTTATTCGTATTGACAAGTTTCTTAAAATATTGTTTTGGAGTTTTGTCTAATTCTTCAATTAAACGTAATACCCATGTAACCTTTTTCGCCTGTTTCGTATTTAACGAATCCAAGAACTCATCAATTGGATTTCTGTCATTATCCTTTTTATAAAACTTGATAATCACATTATAAGTTAACATTTATGTTAACTTATACTCAAGATCATTTTTAAAATTATTATTTGTTTATTTCATACTATTTTTTTCTTTCATACGGAACAAATGTAGTTTTCGCAACCATTTCACTATTTTTCAAATATAGAGCTTCTAAATAGCATAAAATATAGGGATCGTCTTGATGAGTTGTATCTTATATGGCTGTATTACTATGGAGGAAATTCCCCACTCTAAAGGGAAAGAATCCTGGAATGAACGAGTAGCAAAGGGGTTGAGTTAAAAGAGCAGTTTTTCTGAATTTTCTAACATGTTTTCTCTGCCTATCAGACAAACAGGCGGCAGTGGCATGGCGAAAATATTCTTACTTAGGGTCTGCTGAAAAACCCAAATTTATGTAGATGGGATGATACGTAGTAAATTGAGTGGTTCATTTTATTCTAATCTTACTTGACTCTACATCCTTGCCAGCGCTGTTTGAAGGTTCATCCCCATGATTCCTAACCTGACCCACATCTTTGATCCATCTTCCCCATGATATTTGACACAGTCCAACCCAAAATGAACCTTGCCATGACCAAAAGCTCCTTCAATTCGGTTACGCTCTTTTTGTTTCTTCTTAAACCAGCGATCCGGTTTGGTTTTGCTCTTACGCCCTAATGGTTTGAATGCCGGTCGGATTTCCTCTTTATCCATCAACGCACGATTTTCTCTGGTTCCGTATAAATTATCCCCCGTAAATGAGGGAGGCTTTTTACCAAACTTTTTCTCATAATTCTCTATCTGTCCTTCAACAATCTCTTTACCTGCTTCTGAATAATTATCGTGTTCGAACTTATCTAAAAACAAAAAACCGTCTACATAACTCAATGCACCCTTTGGACCGAACTCCGTGTCTTTTCCGCCACCCTTACCCCGTTTGATTGGACGAACATAACTACGGTGAAAACTCACGATCCTGTCATCTATCCGTTGTTTCTTCTCTTGATACATCTCAGTCTGCTGCTCATAGATTCGACGGCCCACTTCTAATTTCTCAATGACCTTTTGACATATCTTCACTCCATCATCTTTAAGCGTTTGAATCACTTCATCCAACTGTTTCAGATTACGACGTACATATTGGAGCATCTGACGCTTGGCTTTTTGTATCGTTTTCTTTGTGCGATGCTTCTTCTTTGAAAATGAGAGATAGATATTCTTTGCTGTACGGCAATAGGTACGGTACCACTTCCCTAATCTCTTACCCATTGGTTTTATTGTTTCTACTAACCATTCACGAACGTCATTCAGCAAACCCACATCATTCGGGTACTTGATATTTTCCGGAAATACTGTGGCATCTACCAGCAACCCTTTTCCCTTAATAATCCGGCGGTCTATCAGTAGACGATATGTCTTCTGTTCAATCTCTTTGAAATATGTATCCCCTAAACGCTTCCTTAACTTCGTCAACGAACTGGGATCAAGTGAACGGTCTGTTACAAAATGCTCATAACCACAAAAGGCCTGGTGATATATATTCTCCTGTACGGAACGGACTACCTCTCGATCACTTAAACCTGTCATATGTTTTAACAGAATCAATCCAATAAATAATCGACCATTCGTTGCCGGTCTGCCTATATCTGAAAAATACTGCCGATATTCATCTTCCAACTCATCCCAAGGTATCAATTCTGCAACTTTCAACCAGCGGTTATTTTCATCCAGTTTTCCCCCAAAAGGAAATAATTCATCAAATAATGGTAGTGTCTTACGGTCTTTACCTTTGTACACAGCTGAAATCTCCTTACATAATTGCAAGGGTTTTGAGGGGGTGAATCCATAAACCTTGCACTTTTACTGTTTTATACACACCATAATTTACCCCTATCATGCTCATTATCAGATAGTTATGGAATTTTTTACTGTTTTTCAGCAGACCCTAAATACTTATGAGAGGGCTTTGCAAAACCTATTGCACAAATTAAAAAGTCTAAAATTCGCCTGCTTTTCGTTCCCCGATACAGTCGTTCCTCCATACGGGGCAGGAGAAAACTTATCCATAGCCC
>JADFPG010000073.1 GCA_022562455.1 Fidelibacterota bacterium
TGATCGTAGATTTCTTTGCCCAAGTTTAACGCATAGCCATCAAAATTACTAATAATTTCGCATATAGCTATAATCGGCAAATCGTAACATATTGTTATTATATTATAATATCTTTTATAGTGTAAGTGTAGTGACCCATAACAATAGATAATACTTGACTTATATATAATTCCTGATCTATATTCTACCACTATGTTTATAAGACAAATCGTCAAGCAAAATAAAGGGTATCAACAAAAGTTTATCTATCATGCTCTTATGGAATCGTACCGCACCGAAAAAGGACCCCGACAACGTATGCTCCTCTCCTTAGGAAAACTGAGCCTCCCAAGAGAACAATGGAAATTCTTAGCTAACCGCATAGAAGAAATCCTTACCGGACAACAATCCTTTACCCTGGTGGATGTTAATGTGGAACCCCTGGCACAACACTATGCCGAACTATTAAAAAAGAAACAGACTCCACCCCCCGTTAAAGAAACATTGGAACCATCTTCCACTCAACAAAAAAGTGTACCGGCCAAAGAAGACCAGCACCACTATGAAGAAGTGGACGTGGATTCTCTAATCAACAGACAGTCACGGACTATTGGCGCTGAACATGTCTGTTTATCCATGATAAACCGGATTGGTGTACCTGATATTCTCTCTGGGTTGGGATTTAACTCTCAACAGATACAATGGGCTCAAACAACCGTTGTGGGAAGAATGGTCTATCCATCCAGTGAGTATGGAACCTACCAATGGACGAAAAGGATAAGCGCCATTGGAGAGCTGGTGGGACTGGATGTTCAACGTCTTTCTCATAACCGGTTTTATCAGGTGTCTGACTGGTTACTGGAGAATAAGGAACAGATAGAGAAAAAGTTATCGGATCGGGAAAGGACGTTATTTTCATTGTCTGAGAAGATTATTCTGTATGATTTGACCAATACACACTTTGAGTCAGGTATTGGTAAGAGTAAGAAGAAGCGTTATGGACACTCTAAACAGAAACGCAGAGACTGTCCCCTGGTGACCTTAGGGTTGGTAATCGATGAAGATGGTTTTCCCAAACGCAGCGAAGTTTTTGAGGGGAATGTGAAAGAGGGAAAAACATTGATGGAGATGGTGAACAGACTTAATCAAGACAAGCCGACTGCCCGACAGTCAGGCGGGGAGGAGGTAAAAAAAACGGTCGTCATCGATGCCGGTATTGCGGAGGAGGAGAACCTTGAACAGTTAAGAAATGAGGGGTATGATTATATCTGTGTGGCTCGGAATATTCCTTTGGATATATCTCCACAAGATGAATTTGTTACCGTTCGTTATACGAAGGATAATCAGGTAGAAGCAAGCCTGGTAACAAAAGAGAACGAAGTTGTCCTGTTTTGTCGTAGCGTGAAAAAGAAATTAAAAGAAAAGAGCATCCAGACGCTTTTCCAGGAGCGGTTTGAACAGGAGCTGGAACGGATAAGAGATAGTATACATAAAAAAGGCGGTACCAAGCGGTATGATAAAGTATTAAGCCGTATAGGTCGAGCACAAGAGAGATACAAAAAGGTGGCCTATTTTTATGACATTGATGTGGATAATAGAGATGGAAATGCATCACACATAAGATGGGTGATGAAACCGAACCTGAACATCGATGAACGCTTTTCAGGAACCTATTATTTGAGAACGAGCAGGATGGATATTACAGAAAAGGAAATCTGGAATCTTTATGTCATGCTTACGGATCTGGAGGATACTTTTCGATGCATGAAGAGTGAATTAGGGTTAAGACCCAATTATCATCAGAAGGATCACCGGATCGAGGGACATCTATTCATTACGGTATTGGCTTATCATATTGTAAACTGCATACAGTGGTATCTTCATCGGAAAGGAATCTATATGCGTTGGGGAACGATCAGGGATTACTTATCAACTCAGGTAAGAGTGACGACGGAGTTTACCACCAGAAAAGGGAAACAGATCATTCTGCGAAATACGACTGAACCGGAACCATTTCATACAATGGTAGCGAAAGCGCTATCCATTGAATCAAAACCATTGAGACTTAATAAGATAAGCGTATGAAAATACGTAGTGACCATGATGATTCATTAACTAAATGTTACTATTACAATTAAATAAATATTCCGTTAAACCTGGGTTAAGGAAGAATTGCGGTAACTGGAGATCCGATAACTGGTTTAATGAAGAAAACCAGTTTCCCCAGAGCTGGATTGGTTTTTGTGTCATAGTCAACATAATGAAGAACATAACTTCGTAAATTGATTAAAAAATGTCTCTCGCAAAGGCGCAAAGGGCGCCAAGAATTATTAATTATTGACTATTCTTGTTCAAATGTTCCTGCGGATTTGCAATTTCGTTTTCTGTCATAAATATTCTCTTTGCGTTCTTGGCGTCTTTGCGAGAAATAATATTGAAATTCCGAGACGATTAATTAACAATGGATTCTGAGTGAAACAGCTAACCCTCGAATACATCGAAGACCTTGCAACGGGGCCCAGTCTTGCCAGAGGTCGGTCTTACTACTTCGAGAATGTTGTAAAAGAAGTCGTTAGACGAGGCAACGTCTATGAGGCCAGGGTTCAAGGCACACGCCTCTACTCGGTTACTGTCGTCGAGTCAGATCGGGATTATCTGTTCCATTGCAATTGTCCCTACGATTTTGGAGGTATTTGCAAACATTGTGTGGCTGTTGGAATGGCAATTGTGGATGGAGACTATGAGATAGATGAAAAGTCATCTCAAATGGAAGAGAAAAGACCTGAAATCCCTATAGAGCAATTCTTCACGGAAATCTATGAAATTACCAGTGCGGCCCAGAAAGATGATTTCCTCAAAATATTACTGGGAAAGGAAAGGAATTTGCGACTACAATTTATTGCTTACGTGGATGAAGCAAACGAGGGCGAAAGTACAATTGACATAGACCAGATACGGAAGGAAGTTCACGATGTATTCGCTCAATTGGACTTCAGCAACATGGACATAGACTGGCATGGTTATGATTCAAGGTACGGTTATGTGGAAGAATGGGAAATCTATTATGATGCGGCAAAGAGTATAATTTCAGATCGCTTCTGCCACTATGAGGAAATTTCAGTGGATCTTATCAAAAAAGGACGGTTGGTTGAGGGTATAAAAATTCTTCTGGGGTTATATGAAGGAGTGTGCAACGTCTATTCCCCCGGTTCAGATGAATATTCCATTTTGGATGATTATTATGACGAACTGAAAGAGGAATTTATTCAGGTTTTACCTCGAGTTATTCGGGAAATTGACACCACAGTTAAAAAGCAGGCGATGATCAAACGGACTCTGGAACTCCTCATCGAGCGATATCACTATTTTCACGAAAACATCATCCCATCCGAAGATGACAGAATACAATACGATTTGAAATTATTTGAGAATTTTATGCTAATGCTGACAAGCACCCAGGAAACTGCCCATTTCTTGGATGCTTTGTTTGATAAATATCATGTAGACGCTGGAAGCACCGCAATTGTTCGAATAAGAATCGCGGAAGTCCTGGGTAATGATAAGCGGTGGTTGGAAGAAGCAGAGCGGTTTTCGGAAAGCGAACCGGAGATTGCTCGACGTTTAATGGACACGTATCTTGAGAACCAAAAGCGAAATGATTTCTATCGGATTGGCAGAAAAGCTTTTCGGAACTGGCCTGATGAGTTTGACGAATACCTCGTGAAAAACATCTCTAAGGCAGAACAGAAGAAGTTATATATAAAAGTGCTTACGCATTTGACTGAGAGAAAGAAAGATATCGAACGATATAAAGAACTTAGAGTACTATTATCGGAATACAAAAAGGATAGATTTATCGAGAATAATACCCTCAACAGGATATTTTATGTGAAAATGCTGGATGTAGAAGAGCGTTTCGATGAGATACTGGATTACGTGAAGGAACATAAGAACTCCTATGATTTTGTCCATTTGATTCGTCCCATCTTGAATGTGTATTCCGAAGAATGTTTCAGCCTGATTCAACAGAAGACAGATGAGACCCTGAAGGATCAGCGAGGTCGTAGAGTATATCAGGAGGTTGTGGGATGGCTGTTGGAAATGAAAAAAATAAATGCCACACAAAGCAAGACTCAACACTATTTTCAGGAAATCTGGGACTGAAGACCCATTCTTCGGGCATTGAGGGATGAGATGCGGAAGGCAAGGTTAATTTGAAGGGTCATACCTGATAGATGAAACGTGATAGGTGAAACGCCTGCCCGCCCCTCCCATTCTCGGGGGGCGGGTAAAACGTGAAAAATGATAATGGACTTGTGAACCTACGCCGCAAGAAACTAAAATCAAAAAAGATACAGTCAAAAGGCGGGTTACTGAATTTGAGATATTCACCAAGCGAGATTGACAAGAAGGTCAAGGCGATCTACAGTAAGATACTCTCCTATTCCAAAAACCTCGATTCTGGCAACTTTAAGAGTTTTAGTACAGATGATTTAAGACACCTGTTTGAACTATATGATCGCTACTTCTTCAATAATTTCTTCACCAAGAATTATGGAGACACGATATTTTTCCGTCTCTCCAACCGAATGACTCGTGCAAGCGGGAAGACCACATATTGGAAAAACAACAAAACCTACGAGATCTGTTTATCAACTGTGCTCATGTTTCAGTCGTTTGGTGATGTTAGGCGCAAAATAAAAGTAAGTGGAATTGTTTGTCATGACCGTATAGAGGCGGTTATGCGAGTTCTTGAACATGAAATCATACATTTAGTTGAGCGTGTGTTGTTCGAAACATCAAGTTGCTTCAAGCCTCAATTCAAACAGTTCAGCCGGAATGTTTTTAATCACTCGGATGTGACACATCAACTGGTTTCTCATTACGAACGTGCTGATAAAATATTTGACTTGCGGGTGGGAGATCGAGTATCTTTTATACATAACGGTGAAATGTATATAGGACTGTTGACTCGAATAACGAAACGAGCCACAGTGATGGTGGCTGCACCGGATGGTCCACTGGTAGATTCAAATGGTAAACGGTACAGTAAATATTATGTGCCCTTGCCTCTTTTGAAACAGGTGAAAAGACAGCCGGTATGAGTTGCTCTGAAAAGTTGCGATTGACAATCAGTCTTTTATGTTGATCAAGAAGAAAGAATCATGATCCAAAAAGATTTTCTGACTTTGCGGAAAAGTATGACAATAATCTTCAAACCGAAAACCTTGAGAAAACAGTCGGTTAGTATAACATGCCACAAAATATAATTGAAAAAATTGTACAGCGGTATTCTGTCGGTCTCGAAGATGGACGGATCATCCGAAGTGGAGATTACGTTTTTATCCGTCCTGCTCATGTTATGACCCATGATAACACTGGCGCTGTAATGTTGAAATTCAGATCGATCGATGCAACCAAAATGGCAAATCCCCGACAACCGGTGTTTGCATTAGACCACAACATTCAGGATAAAACTGAAAAGAACCTGGGGAAATACCGGAATATTGAAGATTTCGCCAGAGAGATGGGTGTGGACTTTTATCCGGCTGGACGTGGAATTGGACACCAGATCATGTGTGAGGAAGGGTACGCTTGGCCAGGTACAATGGTAGTGGCATCAGACAGTCATTCAAACATGTACGGTGGTCTTGGGTGTCTGGGCACGCCGGTGGTACGAACAGATGCCGCAGCTATCTGGGCTACGGGACAAACCTGGTGGCAAGTGCCCCCTGTAGCAAAGGTGAAACTACTTGGGAAACTTAAACCTGGGGTCACTGGGAAAGACATCATTATTACTCTTTGCGGTCTCTTTAATAAGGATGAAGTGTTGAACCATGCTGTTGAGTTTACCGGGGAGGGTGTACTTAGTCTAACTCTCGAAGAACGGTTGACCATTGCGAATATGACAACAGAATGGGGTGCCCTGGTGGGATTGTTTCCTGTCGATAGGGTAACCATCTCCTGGTTAAGAAAGAGAGCTGATTTCGTTGCTAAACGTGAGCTTGCCGGTGTTCCTTCCCGACAAAGACGGGATGGGAATGGAATCCATCCACGTTTAAATTATTTACGAATTGATGAGTTGGAAAAGAATATCCTGTCATCCGACCAGGATGCTTTTTATGCTAAAGAACTTACATTGGATCTGTCAACTGTTAGACCCCATGTTTCTGGTCCCGATCATGTAAAAGTGATGACCAATGTGACGGAGATTGAGAAGGAGAACATTCGTATCGATAAAGCTTATCTTGTGTCGTGTGTTAATAGTCGAGCAGAAGATTTGGCAGAAGCAGCGAGGGTAGTTAGAGGGAAGAAAGTGACACCTCATGTGGAATTCTACGTGGCTGCGGCTTCCAGTGAGGTTCAAGCGGAGGCAGAGAGTAGGGGTGATTGGCAGGCACTCATCGAATCGGGTGCAATACCTCTCCCGCCCGGATGTGGTCCGTGTATTGGACTGGGTATGGGACTGCTTCAAGAGGGTGAGGTGGGTATCTCAGCCACAAATCGAAACTTTAAGGGGAGAATGGGTTCACGGGACGCACGGGTTTATCTTGCCTCGCCGGCTGTGGTGGCTGCATCTGCCATCGCAGGAAAGATCGCTGGACCCCGGAGGTACGATGCCACCGAAACGATAGTTAATATTGTAGTCAATGAACGTAAATCCACCAGAACGTCAACTGTGGGTCTGTTGCCAGGATTTCCGAAAAGTCTCGAAGGAGAGTTGGTTTTCTGCCATCAAGATAACCTGAACACAGACGGTATTTTCCCCAGTAAATATACTTACATAGATGATTTTTCTCCGGATCAGCAAGCAAAAGTGGTAATGGAGAATTATGATCCTGACTTTGTAGATCTGGTTAAGGAGGGAGATATTTTGGTTGGAGGATTCAACTTTGGCTCCGGAAGTTCCCGTGAACAAGCTGCCACAGCGCTGAAATATCGGGGGATACAATTAGTAATTGCCGGTTCGTTCAGCCAAACCTACGCCCGGAACGCCATCAATAATAGCTTTCTCGTTTTAAAGTGTATCGAATTAACTGAAGATATGAAAACAACCTTTGGAGATAGGAAGCTTACAGTACGGACCGGCATCCGGGTAAAAATTGATTTTGTAAGCACTGTTATTCAAACTGACAAAAAGAACTACTCCTTTGATCCGGTAGGTTTGACAGCCCAGGAACTGATCTTGGTTGGAGGATTGGAGGCATGGGTAAAGAAGAGGTTGCAGTCTAAGCTAAAACAATGATTTTTTATGCATGAGTCTATAAATAACACTGCGTATCATAAAAATGTTTACAGAAAATAAGGCTAAGTGTTCATGTGTTTGAGTATTAAAGTGTTTATGTTGTCTCGTCTTGAATTTACCTTAACACATGAATACTTCAACACTTAAGCACTATCATGTGGTGTTGCAAAGATTTTAGTGAAACGATACTATAGTCCTTACATTTTCATAGATCCGTAAAATGAAATAAAAAGGAACGATTTAGAATTTTTAGTCATGGTACCAAGTCAATTCCAATTATTAAAATGAATGCCATAACCCAATGGATTGTAAAACGGCTCTTTCCGGATGTCGATTCCTACCATGATTTCAGATTGGTTAATAGGGAAGATCATTGTGTGATCCTATTTCAGTTAGAAGGAAATCACCACTATTCAGAGGCGGAACAAAAACAATTAAAAACTTTTTTATTGAGTCCTTGAGTAGAGAATTTCCGGAATTTGAGATTCAGATTGGATTTATTTCACCCATTCTTCGGTTTTAATTTTAATACAGGGTAAATTCCAGAAATTGATAATCATAAAAATATAAATATCGGAGGAATTAGATGTCTAAATACCAAATCGCATGGCTCCCCGGAGACGGGGTGGGGAATGACGTAATGGATTGCGCCCGGCTTGTGCTGGACGCCATGAAGTTTAATGCAGAATATATTCACGGTGATATTGGTTGGGAGTTCTGGAAATCGGAGGGAGATGCCCTACCGGAACGAACCAAAGAGATGATGAGAAGAACAGACTGCGCCCTTTTTGGCGCCATCACTTCCAAGCCAAAGGAGGAAGCAGCAAAAGAATTGGCGCCTGGATTACAGGATAAAGGGTATGTCTATTTCAGTCCTATTGTCCAGCTTAGGCAGGAGTTCAATCTCCACACCAACTTGCGCCCATGCAAAGCCTACGCAGGTAATCCATTAAATTACAAAGATGGTATTGACATCGTGATATTCCGGGAGAATACAGAAGGGATGTATAGTGGAGTGGAGTTCTTTCCCTTGCCCCAGGAAGTCTTTGATGTTCTTGACCGGAATCATCCGAAAATGGGCAAATTCAGGAAGTTTGGGCTGGAAAACATTGCGCTATCCACACGAATTATGACGAGGCAGGGGTGCGAAAATATTGTCACTCAGGCATTTGAGTATGCCAAAAAATTTGGTCGGAAGTCGGTAACGGTTGTAGATAAACCGAATGTTCTCCGGGAGACAGGTGGACTGATGTTGCGTACAGCCCGGGAGGTGGCTAAGCAATACCCTGATATTGAGCTATGGGAGACGAATATTGACGCTCAGTGTATGTGGTTATTAAAAAACCCGCATGATTACGAAGTGATTGTGGCTGAAAATATGTTTGGGGATATTCTGTCGGATTTGTGTGCTCAGTTGGTGGGGGGTCTCGGTTTTGCATGTTCAGCTAATATAGGTAATGACTACGCTGTCTTTGAACCGACCCACGGCTCAGCTCCCAAGTATGCCGGTCAATACAAGGTCAATCCAATGGCAATGATCTTAACCGTCAGGATGATGCTGGACTGGCTCGGAGAAACGGAGAAAGCTTCTGGTCTGGAACAGGCGGTGGCTCAGGTAATTTCTGAAGGGAAAGTGAGAACCTATGATGTGGGAGGAGAAAATACAAGTCTGGAAGTGGCAGAGGCAGTGGCAGGGAAAATTTAGTGGCTGGAATACCATGGTTCAGAAGACGTCATACTTCGACAGGCTTCGTCGTGAGCTCAGCCGAACGGCTCAGCATGACCAATGGAATTGGAGATAAACAGTGGCATACGTCTACATTCTGAAATGTTCGGATAGTTCTTACTACATCGGGGTTACAAATAACATCGAGCGGAGGCTTGCTGAACATCACTATGGAGAGATCAAAAGTTATACTTCATCAAGGCTTCCAGTGAAACTCGTTTGGTGTTCAGAAAATGTGGACATTATCACAGCCATAGCGGGTGAGAAACAGATAAAGGGATGGCGTAGAGCGAAAAAGGAGGCTCTGATTCGGGGTGATTATGAGGCACTGGTTGAATTATCAAAGTCTTATTCAAAGAAGCCACTGGGTTAGTCAGGTATCATGCTTTGACAAGCTCAGCATGACTAAATAATCCTTGTTATTTGTGCGAGTCAATTTGGAATTTATTGGGATCATACTATACTTCTTTGGGTCATCCTGAGCTCGTCGAAGGAAGACATACGATTATCTTAAAAAAATAAGTGGAGGATCAAATGACTGATACTATTTCAAGAAAGATAGCCCGATTTGCTATCGGATTATCATATAGTGATTTACCTGAGGAAGTCATTCACGAAGTGAAACGCTACCTTTATGATTCCATCGGTTGTGCCTATGGTGGCTATCATACAAAGGATGTCAACATCATTCGTGATATCTATTCAGGTATGGCTGGCAGTGAGGAGGCAACGGTCATCGGATTTGGCGACAAACTCCCAGCTGTGAATATAACCCTCATTAACTCACTTATGATTAGGGCATTGGACTTCAACGATATCTACTGGAAGGAGGATCCGAGTCACCCTTCTGACCTCATCCCCGCGGCGTTGGCTGTAGGGGAGTTGGTGAATGCATCTATGAAGGACGTAATCGTGGCTATTGTTCTGGCGTATGAATTTGAGCAGAGGTTGTGTGAGTTTGCCGTCCCGGGTGTACGGGAACGAAAGTGGCATCACGCTACCCTGACACAGTTTGTCTCCCCCATTGTGGCGGGGAAAATGTTGGGACTCGATGAAAATCAGATGGTGAATGCCATTGGCATTTCCGGCAGCCACAATCACACCATTGGATGTCCCACGGCAGGACACCTAACCATGATGAAAAATACGGTGGATCCCATGGCGGTGCAGGCGGGTGTCTTTGCCGCTTTGATGGCAAAGAAGGGATTTACGGGAACAGAAGCTGTTTTTGAAGGAAAAGAGGGGCTGATGGACGTCTTCGGTCCGAATTGGGATGAGAACAAACTTTTGGGGAATCTCGGAGACTCATTCAAGATTCTCGATTGTTCCATGAAAGCCTTCCCCACGGAGGCTCTGACGCATACCCATATTTCAGCCACGCTGAAGGTAGTTAATGAAAATGATATTCAGCCGGAAGATATCGAGGAAGTAGTGGTAATCACAATCGCTCGTGCTTATGACATTTTATTCGATTCCCACAAGTACGAACCTGAAACCCGTGAAACGGCTGACCATTCCCTACCCTACTGTATAGCACGTGCTATTCTGGATCGTCAGATTACCACAGGTAGTTTTGAAGAATCCAAGATTCAAGAACCAAGATTAAAAGAAATGATTCACAAGATTAAAGGTGAGGCAAGCGAGGAATTTGAAGCAATGTTCCCCGAGAAACAGCCCTCTCGTGTGACCATTCATTTGAAAGATGGAAGGGAATTTTCTGCATATCTGGAATATCCCAAGGGAGACCCCCGTGAACCGATGACTATGGAGGATTTTGAAGCGAAGTTCAACGCGCTTTCTGAAGGGCTTATAACGCCGGATCGGCAATTAGAAATCAGGGATATGATTTTTTCGTGTGAGTCGATGGAGAGTGTGCGGGAGTTTATGGAACAGTTAGAGGCTTGAGCCTCATAGTGTTCAAGTGTTCGGGTGTTTTAGTGTTCTAGTGGCCTGAACAGAGAACCCTCTTTGCATTCAAAGCGTCAAATACATGAACACATTAACACTCTAACACAATAGCACTCCTTATGTCTGACCATCCTAAATTCAGCGAAATTTCTTCGGAGGAGAGAATAATCTGCTCCGTATCCGTTTTGATAATAGCCTTCCCGTCTTCATCTACTCCGCGAAACAGACCGTATGTAGTTTCATCTTTGTAAGTAAAGCTAACTTCTTTCCCCAAGTGGGCGCACCGGGTTTGCCAGGTGGAAATAATCGAAGTGGTCTCCTGAGATTTGAGTGTTGTATACCATTTCTCTAACGTATTCAACATCCACGCCAACACCAACTCACGCTGAACTGAGGCGCCTTTTTCGATAGCGATGGAAGTTGCAGTTTCTCTGATATCCTCCGGAAACTCCATCTTGCTTTCATTCACATTGATACCGATGCCTATCACGGCATGAGTCATGATATCTCCTTGAATTTTACTCTCCACCAGAATCCCGCCGAATTTTCTACCGGAGAGAAGGAGATCATTTGGCCACTTGAGTGTGGGTTCGAGTTTTAACTGTTCCATTGCTTGAGCCGTGGCAAGACCTGCCAAAAGTGATAGAAGTCCTCCTTGTTGGATGGGAAGGTTTGGTGTCAGAATAATGGAAAAGGTAAGTCCCTTCCCAGGAGCAGAGAACCATTTCCGTCCTTGTGTCCCTTTGCCGGCTGTTTGGTGGTCCGTGATTACAACTGTTCCTTCCCCAAATCCTTCACCAATCAGCTTAAATGCTTCGTCGTTCGTTGACTCGAGACGGATATAATGTTCAATCTCTTTTCCAAATGTTTGGGTTGAAAGATTGGCTTTGACAAGTTGAATAAAGAGCATAGTCAAGAGCCTATACTAAAGAACCAAATCCCAAACTCCAAGAACCAAAGAACAAAACTTATTGATTACCATCCCAACCTGATGGGATTGGTTCTTGGCTCTTGGTTCTTGGGTTTTTTGAACTTTCCTTTCAACCCATCACTGAGGGATTATTTAATACCACATCAATTTCCTTGATTCTTAGCTCTTGATATTTCATAAATTCTGATATTCTCCAAACACTTCCCTGAGAGTATCAGAAATCTCCCCCAGAGTGGCATGGTTTTTAACGGCATATAAAATGGATGGTATGAGGTTCAGATTATCCTTGGCTGCCTTGTTTAAGTCATTTATTGCAGATTTTACGCCATTATTGTCACGTTTTTCTTTGAATGATTTCAATCGTTTCATTTGTTTTTTTACCGCATCTTCATCAATCTGTTGTGTTTCAAACAGTACTGATTCGCCGGAGGTAAATCTATTCACACCAACAATTATTTGTTCTTTTTTGTCTATTTTTTTCTGGTGTTCGTAAGCGCTCTGAGCAATCTCCTCTTGAATAAATCTTTGTTCAATAGCATGTACAGCACCTCCCATCTCATCAATTTTTTCCATAAGTATTGTAGCTTCTTTTTCCATACGGTCGGTTAATTCTTCTATGTAAAATGATCCACCCAACGGATCAGGTTCCTTCGTTACTCCCGATTCGTAAGCGATGACCTGTTGGGTCCGTAATGCTAATTCAACTGATTCTTCAGTAGGCAGGGCAAGCGCCTCATCCCGGGCATTAGTGTGAAGAGATTGGGTTCCTCCAAGAACTGCAGCCAATGCTTCGAGAGCAGTTCGGACAACATTGTTATCCACCTGTTGGCTTGTTAATGAAGAACCGGCTGTCTGAACGTGGAACCTGCACATCATTGATTTCGGATTCTTTGTACCAAATCGATTTTTCATGATTTTTGCCCAAATTCGTCTGGCTGCTCGAAACTTAGCGATTTCTTCAAAAAAATTGATATGAGCATTAAAGAAAAATGAAATCCGAGGTGCAAACTCATCTACCTTGAGTCCTGCCTCAATAGCTGCCTCCACATAAGCAATGGCATTGGCAAAGGTAAATGCGAGTTCCTGTATCGCTGAGGAGCCCGCCTCACGAATATGGTATCCGGAAACGGAAATAGTATTCCATTTGGGCACATGACTATGACAAAACTCAAAAATATCCGTCACAATTTTTAAGCTTGCCTTAGGTGGAAAGATATATGTTCCACGGGCGATATATTCCTTTAAAATATCGTTTTGAATGGTCCCTTTTAATCTTTCAAGAAGGATTCCCTGGTTCTCTGCAGTGACGATATAGAAAGCCAGAAGAATGGCTGCCGTGGCATTGATGGTCATGGAGGTAGACACTTGATCCATGGGGATTCCATTCATGAGGATCTCCATGTCTTCCAGTGAGGAGATGGGAACTCCCACACGACCCACTTCACCTTCAGCCATGGGGTGGTCGGAGTCATACCCTATTTGGGTGGGCAAGTCGAAGGCTACCGAAAGTCCGGTGACACCCTGATCCAGTAGGTAATGGTATCGTTGGTTGGATTCTTCAGCGGAAGTAAATCCTGCATATTGCCGCATGGTCCATAGGCGGTCTTTGTACATATTGGGATAAATTCCCCGCGTATAAGGAAATTCGCCAGACTTTTCCTGGGTCATTTATACGGTAAGGATAATAGATCTATCTGGTCTTTTAAGGCTTCAAACTCGGGATCCTTGTGAACAAGAATGGCATTTCTACGGATTGCGAGGGAAGCAATCCAGGCATCCACTGCAGACAATGGAAAACTTCCTTTAATCAATCCTGAAGATACGATTTCGTTTATATCATTTTCATAATCGATTTCAAAACCAAATTGTATTGTAGATCTCAAAAACTGATCTGCGATGCGTTTGGAAAAATCCCGGAAGGCAGTGTAATAGATCTCATAGGGTGTAAGAAAGGAAATAACGAAATGATTTTCCTGATTCTCAAATAGTTTATCAAGAATATTTACGCCTGATTCTTTCTTAAAGAAAGTAAGAATTGCAGAAGTATCAAGTACGTAAGTCTTTATCTTCTTTCTCCTTGTCAAGCCGGCGCTGTTCCAATAGATCTGCTACTGAGGGTCCAATATCCTTAAAGATTCCCCTAAATTTTTTAAAAGGATTCTCAGGAATAGGATAAACCACAATTTTCCCATCTTCAATTTCCCAGTCGAGCATCGTCTTGTCATTAATCTCAAATTCCCTTCTGATTTTGGCTGGGATGGACGTTTGCCCTCTGGATGTTACTTTTGTCCTCATGGGTTTCCTCTGGACTACTTACCAATTATGACAATACTTACCTATTCCTATCTTACAAGCTATTAATGATCAATACAAGAAAAAAGTTAGCTTTGCAAGAAGCGTCTTTCTTTAAACAAACTGCCGCTCTTTCTTAATCTGCTGGTACGCCACATTGATTGATTTGAACTTCTCTTCTGCCATTTGTTGGAATTCTTCTCCGAGGTGAGAGACCTTATCGGGATGATA
>JADFPG010000074.1 GCA_022562455.1 Fidelibacterota bacterium
AGGCAGGGCAGACAGGGAACTTGGTTCTTCAATTATGCCCCCGTGACTGAGGCATTACATCTCTCACCCCAATGTGCTTGCGAAATGTTTAACAACGTTATACAATACAACCATGGAAACCAAAGATGAATTTATCGCTCTTCGTGTATCGCCATCTCTCAAGAAATCCTTAGAAGTGCTTGCTGAAGCCGATCGCCGCAGCTTATCGGACTACCTCCGCATTGTGTTAGAAGACCACATATCACACAAGGGCAAGAAAAAAAGACGGAGGAAGTAAGATTGTACACATATTCTCAAAGAGGGACAAGAAGCGCGTCCGGTGGTACGGTCGTGGGAATTGAGGAACACACCTTTCTGAATTGGTTCAAGGGATCGAATGCTCACCTGGTTGAGGGACATTTTGATGGGTGGCAAGATGACTCAAAAATGATTCCCTACAGGTCCCGGTCAGGAACAAATTTTGGTTTCGGATTGTTTTGTAATTCCATAACATTACCTGTAAGTTTGTTAAAATTCCGTTAGAACCATATTAAAGCAATTATACATGGACAAACACCAATTAGCATTCCCCGTCTGCCGACTGGCAGGCGTATTCCAATCACAATATGTCAATAGATGAAAATATTTTCCAGTCTATCCTGCCCGAAATGACATCCAGTCAACCTCCTGCCTGCGCTGATGTGGTCAGACAGGGCGGGAAGGGTGATATGAGTCAAAATATTACACATATTGACACTGTTGGCAGATACACTAACTACAAGAAAGGAGTTTGATAATGAAAGTCACTGTGTTCGGTCTATTTGTTCTTATTGCCACAGCTACTCTATTCACTGGAGATGTCTTGGCTGATCAACGTTCCTATGTCTGGACTTACGAATATCTTACTGTTCCGAGAGGAGAAGCAGAACTTGAGACCTATTTTACTATCTCTACGCCTGACAAGAGCAACCTTGAAGGCAATACGAGCACGGAGCATAGGCTCGAACTAGAAGTCGGCATGACCGAACGCTTTGATTTTTCGGTCTACCAGATATTCTCGCAGGCGCCAGAGGAAGAATTGAGGTATAAAGGATTTCAACTGAGGGCAAGATATAGGATTGGCGAGAAAGGGAAGTACCTCGTTGATCCACTGATTTACCTCGAATACAAGGGCGTATCTGATTTTTCAGAACATGGTGTAGAAGCCAAATTGATCTTGGCCAAGGATATCGGGCGATTCAATATTGCCTTGAACCCGATCATCGAGTTTGAATTCGGAGACGAAAACAAAGTTGAGGCAGAATATGCCTTGGGAATGAGCTACGGTGTAAACAGATTGTTGAGAATAGGTCTTGAAGCAAAGGGAAGTAAGGACGGTCATTATATTGGCCCTGTCATATCTCATGGAGGACGTTTCTGGGTTACCTTGGGCTCCGCATTCAATGTGGGAAGTGTCGAGGAAGGAAAACCAGAATTCCAGATGCGCATGCTTCTGGGAATAGGGTTTTGACAGGAAACAACATAATTCTACCTATTTCGTGCCAAACAAATCGTTGCACCTGACATTTTTCCGAGAGCTTTTGAATTTGAAGCTATTGAAAAACGTTTGGAATTAACTTTCTGGCCTAGTCTTCCTCAAGACTCTTTTCTGTAAAGAAGAGAATGTGGATAAAGAACACTTAGTTAGCATATAACAATTAGAGAACGGATCGCTCATGTGTGCCATAAGGCTGTTTTCCGCATTGACCCCTTCGGACCAGGTCCAATTCAGGCGGAACTCTCCCTCGGAATTTCGGAATCATTCGGCCAGTAAGTTAGTAGTGAGTACAGTCTGGTGGAGTGGATAATGGCTGAAATAAGGTATTCCCCGGGGCTGATCATATCGTCCGTTCTATTGTTCTTCGTGTTCCTCAGTTTGATGGGGTTCTTGGCGTCAATACGGCCGCCGAAGATTCTTTCGAGCATCACGCCGGGGGATTTAGGTCTGGCGTATGAAGACATTTCGTTCACCACGAAAGATGGTTTAAGACTGAGAGGTTGGTTCATCCCCAGCATGGCTGAATATGCAGAGACGGTGATTCTCTTGCACGGGTATCCAGCCGACAAGGGGAATATTTTGCCTGTCCTCGCCTTTTTGAGCCGTGAGTACAATCTCCTATTGTTCGACTTCCGCCATTTGGGCAAGAGTGAAGGGAAGATTTCCACCGCTGGCGCAAAGGAAACGGAAGACCTCTTAGCGGCGATCCGCTTTCTCAAAACCCGAGGAATTGAGGGGGTGGGAGTGTGGGGCTTCTCCCTGGGCGGGGCAGTGGCGTTGATGACTGCGAAACAGGCACCGGAGATAAGAGTCATAATTTCGGAATCGAGCTATGCCCGCATGGATCTCATGGCCCGGGAGCTCTACCGAATTCCCCTGTTGAAGTACCCATTAGCCTATCTTACCGGACTTTTGGCAAAGATCTTTCTGGGAATTGATTTAAGAGACGTCTCACCGGCGGAGAGTGCGAAGGGTCTTGATATACCCATCCTGTTGGTGCACTCGAAAAACGACAGGGTGATACCGTTCGAGCATGCGGTTCTGCTCCAGGAGGCACTGAAGAATAACCCGAATGCAGAATTCTGGTTTGAGGATAACTTGGCCCATGGCCAGTTAGGAGGAGAGTATCAAAAGCGGATCTTAGAGTTCTTTTCCAGAGGATCGTTGGGGAAGAGGAATCAGTGAGTGCATGTCACAAGGTTACTTTGTGCAGACAAGGAATATGGTATTGTTGAAATGATCCGCTCCTTTAATTGAACATTCTTGTCTGGATTTGGGCATTAAGACCTCTTCCATTAAAAGTACCTGAAAATACACATACAGAATTAGCATTGCAATTTAAGTAATGGGAATTTAGATTTAATTGAAGTCATAACACTGACTTTCTGCATACAAAGGAGGGGAAGGTTCATTAGAGCTGTCCCCTTTTTTGTTTATCAAGTAATATTATCCCTTATCACTTATTTGTAAATGTAAAGAAATAGACCGAAGCCTCTTCCTTCAAATACCGATACAACGTCGCTCTAGAAACACCAAGCTCTTCGCAGATGTCGTCAACTGTGTTTTCCTCAGTATCGAAACAACTAATGTATCTCTTTTGCGAAGAGATTTAATTGCATCTTCCAACCTATTTCTGTCAGTCTTTGTACCACTATCATAATCTTCATGAATTTTTTCCCATCCTGCTTTAGTCAAAGCATCTTTCTGCAAATCCAGTTTTTGATCTGGTGTTGATACACGCGCATAACCTATTAGCATAATTCCTCCTGAAATTCTTTCCTACTGGTCTTATTCCAGAAGTCTCAAAACTCATGTAGGAGGGCACGTTTTGATACTTTGATTTTGAGATGAGTTTTAAAACACAAAAAGTGTGTTTCGAGACGGGTTTTTGAGCTAATTTCCAGTTGTGTCAAAAACCACGGTTATTTAGACCATCTTGTGGGATCCAATTAATGCGGGCAGGACAGAAGTTGAATTCAATCCTCTATTAATATAATGTAAATGAGATATGCTGAACCTATTACATTATCCTATTCATTAAATTCCTTCATATCATCATGGGTATAATAATGATAAAACAGATACAACAGAATTTTGGCTTTAATAATGTTGAGGTCAAAATGTTAGGTGGATATGATTGTTCAAATCACCTTGTAAAAACCGGTGATAAAAAGTACATATGTAAAACATATCCTAATAATACTGAATTATTCGATACAATAAGCGCCGAAAATGATGCCCTTATATTTCTGTCAAAATCCACAGAGGGTATATATCCTGAACCTATTCAAAATCTCCATGGGTCATATCTTTATGAAACTAAGATAAATGGTGTAATAAAAATCATTCGGATGCTCTCATTTTTAGACGGTGAAATTTTTAACCAAGTAAAACATACTCAAATATTGTTTGAATCATTTGGTGCTTTTTTAGCTCAAATGGATCTGGAGCTTCAAAGATATAATAATTATATAATTAAGGCTAAAAAATCTGAGTGGGATATTCAATACTTCTATCTCAATAAAAAATATATACATGATATACCCAATTCAAGCGACCGAAAAATAGTAGAATATTTCTTTCAACAATTTGAAGAGAATGTTTTACCCATAATGCAAAACTTCAGAAAGAGTATTATTCATAATGATGCTAATGACTGGAATGTTTTAGTAAACAACAATAAAGTATCTGGTATTATTGATTTTGGAGATATCACATATTCTCTTCTAATAAATGAATTAGCTGTAGCTATACCTTATGCCATTTTTGGAAAGGAGAATCCAATCGATTGGGCTGCAATCATTCTGAAAGCATATCATGAAATGTTCCCCCTTCGTGCAGATGAAGTAGATGTTTTATATTATTTGATTGCCGCCCGTCTTTGCATCAGTGTATGCAATTCTGCTCATAATAAAAAAATAAACCCAAGCAATTCGCACATCTTCATTCATGAAAAGTCTGCCTGGGAGCTCCTATATCAATGGATAACAATAAATCCTATTTTTGCTAAAAACACTTTTCGTTCATCTTTAGGTATGAAGGTTGATCATCCCAAACCAATTGACCAAGCTGTGAAAGAACGACACCGGGTGATGAGTCCTATACTTTCTTTAAGTTATTCCAAACCAATTTATATGAATAGAGCCGTGTTTCAGTATATGTATGACGTATATGGTAATGTATATTTAGACGCATATAATAATATACCGCATGTTGGACACTCTCATCCGAAGGTTGTGGAAGCTGGACAAAAACAAATGGCAAAGCTCAACACGAACACAAGATATGTTTACGACAATTTGTACCTTTATGCTGAACGGCTATTATCTAAATTTCCATCTTCATTGAATAAAATATATTTTGTGAACTCCGGTAGTGCTGCAAGTGATTTAGCTATTCGATTGGCTACTTTTCATACAACTAATAGAAACATAATGGTCATGGAACATGGTTATCATGGTCATACTCAAAGCTGTATTGATATAAGTGATTATAAATTCAGTAACAAAAAGGGTCAAGGAACTAAAGAACATATCCTGAAAGCACCTATCCCTGATACCTTCAGATGTAAATATAAAAATGACAATGATTGTACTGGTGAATTGTATGCTCAAGAAGCTATTGATTTAATGAATAGTAAAAACGAGCCAATTGCCGCATTTATTAGTGAACCAATATTAGGTTGTGCTGGCTTGGTACTTTTAGCACAAGGGTATCTAAAAAAACTATATCCAGCAGTCAGAAAACAAGGCGGTGTTTGCATAAGTGATGAAATTCAAACCGGATTTGGTCGTTTAGGCGAATTCTTTTGGGGTTTCGAAGCTCATGATGTTATTCCGGATATCGTGATTTTAGGAAAACCCATGGGGAATGGGCATCCGATGGGAGCAGTTATTACTACAGAAGAAATAGCCAATTCATTTAATAAGGGTGTTGAATTTTTTAGTTCATTTGGAGGAAACCCTGTTTCTTGTACTATTGGTCTGGCAGTTTTAGATGTCATTGAAGAAGAGGAATTACAGGAAAATGCGAAGGAAGTTGGATTTTATTACAAATCTATTTTAGATGATCTCAAAAAAGAATTTCACTGCATTGGAGATGTAAGAGGCTCCGGTTTATTTATTGGTGTGGAGATAATAAAAAATCCGGATACTATAGAGCCCAATACTCACCTGGCAAATATCTTGAAAAATGACCTTCGAAATAAAAACATCTTAATTAGCACAGATGGTCCTAATGACTCTGTTTTGAAATCAAAACCCCCGCTATGCTTTACTAAGAAAAACGCAGAACAGGTAGTATCCAGCTTGTATGATACATTAAAACAAATATCAGTAGAAAACAAACTCGGGCAGAGTATTTGAATTCACGTCTTACTTTTCTAAAAGTAATCCCACTATTAAAGTTACAGATTTAATACACATTTTTAAGATTTTGATTTTGATACGTATTTTAGATTGTATTAAAAAGGATGGTTATTGAAACCGTTTGGAAGTGGTCCAAACATTTGGGGCAGGTCAAATCTTTAAGACATTTACAAGGTTCTCACATAAAAACCTCCAAAATACTTTTTTCCCCTTGTACTTTGCTTGATATGCTGCTCAGCCTAACGTTCAAATCAGCTGCGCGGTTTACCGCATCGGTTGCATTTGTTTGTTATAATCTTGACCACCGAACTAAAAAAGTACTGGTCGTTTCGGCTACCTCACTGATGGTCTTTCTTCCATCTTATATACTCCTCAGCAGCCAGCAAGTACGATGGGTGATTTAGCCCAGTAGTGGGATAATATTCATTATGACTGTAACGAAATCCTAACTTTTCTAGTAAACGCCGTGAAACATCATTTTTAGGATTATGACCGGCAAAGAGTGCGGCGGCCTTGAGCCTCGTAAATGCGTATTCCATCACCGTGGAAGCTGCCTCCAAGGCGAATCCACTACGCCAGTGGCTTGGACGAATATGAAACCCGATCTCGTATATTCCCTTGGTCAAATCATATGGCCTGAGTCCGCAACAGCCTACATGCTCATCGTTTTCCAGAAGAAATATCGGCCAGTACTGCATGCCATAAGACTCTTCGGTAGCGAGTTCCTTGGAAAGTTGCTCTCGTACCTGCTCTTCTGTAAGTTGTCCACGCACATCTATAAATTTGGTTACTTCTAAGTCACCCCAGAGCCCGAGCGCGAAATCGAAGTCTTCCTCCGTCCACCGACGGAACCCTAAACGCTCAGAACGCAGGAAATAATCGTCCACATCCGTCGGTCGATCGCTTTCTGCGCTGTGTCCTCTAAAAACTGTCATTCCAAACTTTATAACTAATATTTATATAGAATTTTTAGTGGACTCATTATATTGATATTCTCCCTATTTCTGAATGTGATATAATCAGTTTCCGGTTATAATATAATATCATTAAGGTGATTAAGGCAATTTGCTTTTTTCTATAGAATGTAGTATTATTCTAAATATCATGACTATTCAAAATTCTAAATATCATTCCAAGCCGAAACTACTGGATCAGGTGTCGCAACTGATGCAAAGGCGTAATTATAGTCCGCGAACCGTAAAAACCTATACCAGCTGGATCAAACGATTTATTATTCATAACAACAAAATTCACCCTTTAAAGTTGGGTGAAAAACAGGTCAGCGAGTTTCTTACCTTTCTTGCCGTCGAACGCAAAGTCTCTCCTTCTACACAAAATCAAGCTCTTCAGTCGATACTGTTTCTTTACTCACAGGTTTTACAAAAACCAGTCGGCTGGATTGATGACTTTAAACGTCCCAGGCGTGCTATTCACCTCCCCACAGTATTCTCTAAAGGTGAAGTAAAACAAATTCTGGGAAATGTTGATGGAATACATTGGCTGATACTCAGCTTGATATACGGTGCTGGATTACGCCTGTCAGAATGCCTTCGACTCCGAGTAAAAGATATTGACTTTGAATACAAGCAAATTACGATTCATGATGGCAAGGGGCACAAAGATAGGATTACTGTACTCCCTGAACGGTTGATTCCACACCTGAAAAGGCAGATTGAAAACGTAAGAATTGTGCATGATAAAGATCTTGAGCGGGGTTGTGGTGCAACCGTATTGCCCTATGCCCTTGGGAGGAAATATAAAAATATCGCCAAGGAATTTAGCTGGCAGTACATATTTATAGCCAAGAGTGTCATCAAGGACCAAGAAAATGATATGCTACGACGTTATCATATTCATGGCACTTCTGTACAAAAAGTGTTCAAACGCACCCTTCGGAAATCCGGAATTACCAAACACGGATCTACTCACACCCTGCGCCACAGCTTCGCAACCCATCTCCTGGAAGATGGTTACGATATTCGGACAATACAAGAATTACTAGGTCATAAATCAGTTAAAACAACCATGTTGTACACGCATGTTATGAATAAAGGTGGAATGGGCGTGCGTAGTCCCCTCGATTAGGAACCTGGTAACTGCTTACTGTTTACTGCTGACTGGTTTTCTATGGAGTATCGAAGAAGTCCATTCCAAGGTCAAACCGGAATCTTCCTATATAATAGTGACTTACGCAGTATAAAAATATGTCATTTAAAGGTGAACATCCGTTATAGTGAAAATCACACCTAACAAAGTATTTCTGGGAAATGCAATCCTTCAGACAGAGGGGATCGAAATTAACCCTACTGATTGGCCAGGACTATTATATGAACGCCTAAGCCAACTAAATTTCACGCTGGTTCAGAAAGATGTTCAGTCTTTTTTGAAACAACCAGACGACGCTCAACTGATTACCCAGGAGAATTTCAATAGGATTCTTAACCTGAATAATCAATAGCAAAATGATTTAGCCAATGTGAGTTTTTATTTCTTTAAAAACCGGTCAAACCACTCCACAATAAATCTCAATCTCGCTTCCCTTCGATCTGGGCGACCATGACGTGACAAGCCATGAGGCTCCTCGGGAAATCGGACATATTCCACTTCCCGTTTCAGATACTTGAGAGCCATGAACATCTGATCGTCCTGCTCCACATTACACCGCCAGTCGTGCTCGCTGTGAATGATGAGAAGAGGCGTCTTACACCGTTTGATGTATGTAATGGGTGACCATTTAGCATACAACTCCGGATTATCCCACGGTGTGGATTTAAACTCCCAATCCATATCGAAACCCACGTCCGACGTTCCGAACATACTTGCCAGATTTGAGACACTCCGCTGAGTAACCGCAGCTGCAAAACGATGGGTATGAGTCACCACCCAGTTGGTCATATACCCACCATAGCTTCCGCCGGTGACGCCCATCCGTTTCTCATCGACAAATCCCAATGATATTGCATAGTCCACGGCTGCCATCAAGTCCTTCATGGCAGGATCAGCCCATTTTGATGTGATGGCATCTGCAAATTTCTCCCCATATCCCTGACTCCCCCGGGGATTGGTGTACAACACCACATACCCATTGGCAGCTAAAATCTGCATTTCATGAAAGAAAAGCCGACCATACTGACATCGAGGGCCCCCATGAATTTGCAGGATAAATGGATACTTTTTTTGAGGGCTAAAGTGCGGTGGTTTCAAAAGCCAACCATGGATGCTCGTTCTCCCACTTTTGAACCAAACCTCCTCCGGAATGTTAAAATCACGATTATTCAGGTAAGCTCGATTGAGGTAGGTCAACTGTTTAATTTTATCGCTTTTAATCGTGAGGGAAAAAATCTCATCCATGTGTGACAGTTGCCCCCCGTGGAATGCCACCGTATTTCTCTCAGTATCGAAGGAGAATGTCACCACTACTTTGTCATTCACTACCGTTTCTATCTCATCTGTTTGGGTGTTCACTCGATAAAGGGGTGAGCCTCCTTCCGATGTGGCGTTAAAATAAATCCATCTTCCTGATGGATCCCAAACCGGGGATGTGATGACAAAACTTGGGGTCAGGTCGCCTAAGGTCACAGGATACGCTGTCCTGTCTAACTTGTCGGTATGACTTTGGTAATCGTCACCATTCAATGTAACGGTATTGACAGTATAATTAACCACGCCCCACCCTTCATAGGGTCTGGTATGACCAAAAAATGCCACTTTCTCTCCGTCTGGTGAGAAGGATAAACCTTCTTTAGGCCCTGCCGGCGCTGGAATATGACGAGGATTTCCCCCTTTGGATGATACCATATAAAGTTCATCCTCCTCAAGTCTGTACTGCCAATCCTTCCGGCGATTGGAAATGAATGCAATCTTTTTCCCATTGGGAGACCAATCGAAAAATGTGTCGTTGTATTCGCCCTTCACAACTTGATGTGCTGCACCTGTACGAGCATTCGCTACCCAGACATGAGTATTTTCACTATCAAAAAACCCCTCTCCATCTAATCTATACCAGATGTTCTTGATATGGCGGTAGGCTGGTACTTCCGGTTTACCTTCCTTGTCGAACGATACTTCTTTCCCTACCGGGTGAAACAAAAATCCGATGGATTTACTATCAGCAGACCATTTTAAACCACTCACCTCTCCTCTCGGTAGTTTCGTTAATGGATAAGCCTCCCCACCCTCCATGGGAAGGAGCCAGATCTGATCCGAAGGATCTTTTGAACCAGCGCCTTCCCGCTTTGAAATAAAGGCAAGTGTTTTCCCATGGGGGGACCAGCGTGGGCAACGGTCATTTTTCTTTCCATGAGTTAATTTTCTCACCCTTCCTCCCCTTGTGGGAATAAGATAGAGATTGGTGTAATACTTTTTATCCTTCTTGTGCATGGTTTCCACTACAAACGCAATCTGTTTTCCTTCAGGTGAAATCTGCGGATCGCTGACCAGTTTAAATCGATATATATCCGATATCCGGATTTTTTGCTTACTCATTCTTTTTCCTCTCTATTTTCTCCGTAGGAGCTCCTTTGACCCGAAGGGTCTCCCTTGGAGGAGCAATGTCACTATATAGATAATAACAACATCAGATGGATGCCATCTCCACCTATTTTCGTATGGATAGTCATTCTACTATTAGTGACTTCTTTTTGATAGGCTTTACCAAACCCCCGTCCTATGATTGTTCCTAACGCCGCTCCTGCAATGACATCTGTCAACCAATGCTTGTTGTCATGAATGCGCTGAAGACCCACAAACCCTGCCAACAAATAAGCAGGAACACCCACCTTATGTCCATAAAGTTCATCCGCCACCGATGCCAACACAAAACTCCCGGACGTATGCCCCGTGGGAAAGGAACGCGTACCCCGACCATTTGGTCGCTCTCTACCGACAGAACGTTTCAGAAAATCTGTGATTAAAGCCGTAACCCCCATAGCTGTGACATAATATTTCATATCCGAGACAACACTTTCCTTTCCACTCCTCAAATATGAAGTTATCCCCACAACTACCAAACCTACCGGATAGGCACGCCAGCCACCATAATCATCAAGGAATCGGGATAAAGATTCAGACATCAACCCATTCTCACTAGCATACTCCTGAACATCATCATCGTATGTATGCAACAGTAAAGTTGACAACGCTGCACCACCAAGAATCCATTGATTGGTTCTGTCTGTAAGGATATTTTTAAATCCATGAGCCAGATAATTAGGATAACTTGTGATAAAATTTTGATCGTCATTGGGTGATAGCGCAAATGTTGCAGTGAAGGAACAGAATATTAATAGAAAGCAAAAAAACGTGGTGCGGTTTTTTACAACTAAGTGCGGAAAGAAGGTGCAAAGTGCACAATGTAAATAACTATCTTGATAACCGTCTTGTATCCTTTGTGTTTTCTGCGGTTTCATAATATGAACTTATCAGACTACGCCGGGACTCATTATCTTGCCATAGGAATTATTCCTAAGGTTTGGGGTACAATCAGAAAGTATGACTGTATGGTTGCATGATTGTCTGCCTGTCGGCAGACAGGTATGGTTATCCACCAACTGCTGGATGTGATTTCGAAGGTGTTTGTCATCAATTCATCCATCCAATCATTCATGCATCCATGCGTCAGTTTTCTTGCCAACTTCATTGAGTTATCTTTCCTGCCAAATCACGGAAAAATGAAAATTCTTATACAATCAAGTCACAAGCTGGTTTAGAATTTTCATGCTCACCTCTTTACTTTTTTCCCCCACTTCCTTTGCAGGTCCCACACACGAAGGACAACCAGAATCACACCGGCAATTCCCAATTAGTTCCCTCGTCTGTTTAAGAATATCTTCATGGGAATCGAAAAGTTGCTGACTGAATCCAACTCCCCCTTGATAGTTGTCATAAATGAAGATGGTAGGTTGAAATTTGGACAGATCTGTTGATTTGACCTGGTGATCTGAGAATCCTCCATTCGCTGTGGAATAGAGACCCCGGGATCCAAAAACATTTCTGATGTACCATTCTGCAGATTTATCCCCCACACTCCGATGAATATCCAATACGGTACACATTAGATTCAGAGCACACACATGGTGAAGTGCATTCGTCATTCCAAGAATACCATCAATAATGTCCGCTCGTGAAAAGCGAAGTTTTTCCAGAAACGATTCAGGTAGCGTAAACCAATAAGCAGTAGTCTGAATTTCCATATCCGGCAGGTTAATATCCCCATACCCCACATTTTCCATGGTGTAAAACTTGATTTTTTTAAATCCCACTGCCCGAGTAGTAACTTGCACTTCACCCAATGTAACATCAATTCCACCTGCTCTCCGGTTTTCAAACTCGTCTAATACTTTTACATTCGTGTAGTCTATGGCATCGGTGTAGTAGTTCGAATCGGTATCACGCACTATCGCCTTCCGTCCGTCCCAATCCAGCTCATCTACAATGTATTCATTTCCATCGGTCATATAGATGGCATCGGGGTATATCGTCGTGATAGAATTGGTATAATCCACTTCGGCGATAATCCGGGACTCCTCCCCCCGTTTTACGACCACGAAGTTCCCCTTTTCTATTCTCCGTAAAGGAACATTTACAGCAGGATAAACGTCTTCCGTCCAATGCCACAAATCACCGTCTCGAAGAATGACATTCCCCTCCTGAAGAAATTCAAGAATATCATTCAAATCCTCAGCAGATACCTTTCCAAATTCCTCCCCTTTCCGGAATGGCAATTCAAAAGCGGCACACTTCACATGATCCACCAGGATAGGAAGATTGTCAGGATTTATCCGGGCATGTTCCGGGGAAGCGCCGAAAAAGTAGTCCGGTTGATTCATTAGAAATTGGTCTAAAGGATTTGATCTACCGACGAGAATAGCTATAGAGGGTTTGTCTCGCCTCCCAGCTCGCCCCGCCTGTTGCCAGGTAGAAGCAATCGTGCCGGGATATCCTGCCAGCACAGCTGCCTCGAGGCTACCAATGTCAATGCCCAATTCAAGCGCGTTGGTTGTTACTACACCTCTAATATCACCGGACCGAAGTCCTTTTTCAATTTCACGCCGCCGATTGGGAAGATATCCACCGCGGTACCCTGCCACAACTTCGCCAGAAACGAGTGCAGCTCGACTTGATTCGAACTCATCCTTCAAATATTTAGTGAGAATTTCAACATTAAGGCGACTGAGAGCAAAAACGATGGTTGATATATTTTTATTTAGTAGGACAGAAGCCAACTTGCGTGCCTCCTTAATGTAACTGCTCCGGATGCCTAATTGTCGATTCACTACAGGTGGGTTGTAAAAAATAAAGTACTTTTTACTTGTGGGGGCTCCGGAATTATCTACCAGCTTCATAGGTAGTTCTAATAAAGCTTCCGCATGTTCCTTTGGATTGGCAATGGTGGCAGAACAGCAAATAAATTGGGGTGAAGATCCGTGGAACTCACATACTCTTTTTAATCTGCGAATGACATTTGCCACATGACTACCAAATACTCCTCGGTAAGTGTGTAACTCATCAATGACAACATATTTCAAATTCTGAAATAGAGAAATCCACTTTGTGTGATGAGGCAGAATACCTTGATGGAGCATATCCGGATTCGTCACCACAACATTTCCCTGTTTCCGGATAGCCTGGCGGGCATTCTGAGGCGTATCCCCATCGAAAGTGTACACTTTAATCGATTCCCCCATAACGTCTATCACGCCATTCAATTCCGCAACTTGATCCTGTGACAATGCTTTTGTGGGGAAAAGATAGAGGGCTCGACAGGTAGGGTCATCTAAAATAGCTTGAAGTACGGGGAGATTATAACATAGTGTTTTCCCTGATGCAGTGGGTGTCACCACAACGAGGTTATCACCAGAACTCAGGATGTCCCAACACCTCTTTTGGTGAGAATATAATCTTTCAATCCCCCGGGATTTTAATGATCTGGTAATCCGAATATCCAAATCAGCAGGGAAATCCACATATTTGCCTTCATTGGCTTGAATGAAATGAACATACTCAATATTTGGACCTACGTCGGGATGAGCCTTGAGGAAATCGATTATTAAATTGGTGTCAGTTTTTTCGACCATAAAGGAGTGATAATTTAAGGAACTACCACAATCTTTAAACCAGGTTTCATTACGGAGAATCCACTACACCCGAAAGAATCACTTATCTGCCATTTCCGTTCCCATCCCCAAGGCGAAAATGACAGGGGGGATTACACCACTGTCATGTATGGAAAAGATTAATGGTCTGAAAGCGGCTAATCTCAGCCTGACCTGCATTCAATCACCAGGAGACAGCAATCTGGTCAGATCTTTTTTCATCTGGGCATCATTCTCATAAAGAATCGTATTTAACCCAAAAACCTGGGCTCCTTTGATATTTTCAACATTGTCATCAATAAAAAGGGTTGATTCAGCCTCAG
>JADFPG010000075.1 GCA_022562455.1 Fidelibacterota bacterium
ATTCCAACGATGTGGTAGTAGCGTTTGTGGAAGAGCAGTGCCGGGGGGTTTCTTCTCCAACCTATTCTCTGGATCAATGGATGTACTTCCTTATTGTATACAGTAATACCACAGGTGAAACGATTATTTTCAAAGCGTACGATGCAGATCAAGACACAGTTCTAACAGTAACCGATACATTGACGTTCATATCGGGAGAATCTCACGGCAGTCCAGTTGACCCATTTGTATTTCATGCTACAGATACGACCATGGGAATATATGATGAGATGATTCTTCCTGGGATGTTTCAGCTTTATCAAAACTATCCCAATCCATTCAATCCGGTGACGACTTTGCGCTACGATCTCCCGGAACAGGCATTTGTGACATTGGTGGTTTATGATCTGTTAGGTCGTGAGGTGAAGAGACTGGTGAGTGGTATAGTGGTGAGTGGTTACCATGCAGTGGTTTGGGATGGGACTAATAATAATGGTCAGCTTGTGGGGGCAGGGGTCTATCTCTATCGGATTCAGGCGGGGAAGTACGCCAAAGTGAGTAAGATGGTTTTGCTACGATAAGGACACATCCCCCCACTGAAAGTTTTCTCTTATCTTAGAAGTTGTTAAACTACTAAGAGATATAGGAATCATATTCACCAAAAACGGTAGCAGTAAATCGAAATATTTTACAATCACCAGCTTTCCAGGTGTCTTTTGGCAATCCCGCTTTTTGACATGTATAATTTAAAAACTTAACTGCCTCCCAACTTTCCTCTACCGCGACTTGAGGAAGAAGTAACCCCTTGAACGATCCAAGTTCAACAATCAAGCCATGAGTACCCACTTCTATTTCTGAAGGACCGCTAATTTCTTCCGGGGGAGTGAGAATTGATATTTCTATTGAGATTTTTTCTAATTCTTCAGCAGTGACAGGTGGAAATCTTGGATCACGAGTAGCTGCACCCTGTGCCATTTCACATATTCCTTTTTCCAGCGTAAAAACCGGTTCAACGGTGCCGATGCACCCTCTCAAGTCCCTACCGCTTTTTAACGTGATAAATACACCCCTTTTTTCGGTAAAGAGAGAGTCACCAAGATGGGGTTTAGGTTCATTTATTCCCAGGACTACTTTTTTTAAACACCAGCGAGCTAAGCGCAATGCTTCTTCTTTACCTGATTCTGATAGTTGTGCCATTACTCTTTAAAACAACCTATGCAGCAATATCCCACTACATTATCCCTTGTACCCGCCGTATCACCGGAATTCCTGTAATCCAGTACTTGGAGTGAAACATTGGGGAGTTCCTCGATCGCTGATAAAAAAGCAAATACAGGTCCAAAACCACAGGCTTCTACTGTTCTCGATTCGTGAGCTTCCCAAAGAGTTGTTAGATTGCCCGATTCAACGAGGTTGCAAAATCTGCCATCTATTTCATTTGCCGAGTCATAGGAATGATAATGTGAGAGATCTGACGAAATGATGATTAAAACACTTTCCCGAATATAATCACCAATAATTTTTGCAGCTTGATTTATGGTATCACGATTTTGAAAACCCATAACAAGCGGAATCACTTCCCAGCCCGGTTTTAATACAACCTGTAAAAATGGGAGTTGTACTTCAAGAGCATGTTCCTGACGAAATCCATCATGGGAACTCACGACAACATCTTTGGAAGTAAGTGTTTCCTTGTCTTCCTCAGATATAGTAACCACTCCAAGAGGAGTTTCCAATCCATCACCAGGGTAGATAGATAATCCATAAAAACTGTCAAAATGACTGGCGGCAAGAATAAGCACCTTTTCAAAATTTTGACTCATAAGATATTTATATCCTGTAGCTGCTATTGGTCCGGAATAGATGTACCCCGCATGAGGAACCACAAATCCTAAGGGTGCTTTTGTCGACTGTATATTTGCTTGTCCTAAATAATCTTCAATCTCCTTTTTCAACAGATCCGGATGAGCAGTATAGAATGTCCCTGCTACGGCTGGTTTTTTTACTAACATAATAGTCTAATTACTAAATTAGAATATATTTGGGATTTTTGCAAATTACTGGAGGAATATTTTAACAATTTTATTGGGGAATATATCATCGATTCTATCTGTCCTATTATCTTTTTCAAGTAAAACAAATTTATTCACTTTTTCGTATCTTCTTTGCACTAATTAAAAAGGCGCCATCCCTCAAGACGACGCCTGAAAACTCACCCTCCTGCTCGAGCAGAATTGCTATTTCTTTTTACTAAAGAAACCCCGTTTTTTGGGTTTTTCTTCATCTACTTTTTTCGACGTACCTTCTTTAATACTTGCCTTGGCAGCTCTCTCCTCAAGTTTTCTCTCATATTCGCTCATCTCTACTTCTGCAGAAGATAGTGGTTCAGATATCTCCACTTCTTTCTCTATATCTCCTTTTTCAAACAGATCCTTCAGTCTGGCATCTCTTTCCTCTCTTCTGGATTTTAATGTGTCCAACAACTCGGCAACTTCATCATGAAATAAAGCTACAGTCCGCTCCATCCTCGATATAAGTTCCTCCATCAATGCTTCTCCATATCCCGGACCGATCCCTTCGACAAGTTCATCAATCTTTTTAAATAAAAACTGTTTTTGAAAATCAATTTGTTCATCGTCTTGTAATTCATCAGCCATCTTTGGACTCCTTTACATTTACCTTTCCGTTACATAAATGATTTCTTTAGGGGTTGTTAAAAGTACTGCAAAATCCGAAAACTTTCCACCCAATAAAAGAAATGACACAATGCCTCCAAAACGATGATGCCAGGCAGTATCTATGGCAGGATTCGATTGAAAAGACCAGGCTTCTGCCATACCGACTCCACTAAGTCCAACTAACGAAAAATAAACTGTTTGAAATGTTGTGCTTTTTTGCTGTTGAAAAGGACGAAACTCAATCGAATCTACATCTAAAATAGATACTTCTTCTTTGCCAAACAATTTTTTTATCTGGATTATCCTGTCGTGATAACCGATGAAAAAACCTCTGACTTTTTCTCCTGAGTGAAGTTTTATGGTAAAAAAACTCTTTGCTGGAATTTCTGCCAGCTTTTCTTTCACAAAACGATATGACTTGCGTTTGAGGTAATCTTCCCGAACTTTTCGGGTTATCTCCGGATGTTCCTTTGCCACTTTTTTTAGAGCCTGGAATTCTTTCCACGAATATTTCTTCTTTGTAATGCGAAGACGAGCTCGATCTCTTGATACAATCTTTGCCGTATATTTATCTATTCCGATCTCATAAAATTGAGCACTCCTAAATCCTTCAATATCCGGGAATAAACCCAATATATCCCTTTCTACTGCGTCAAGGGTTGTGCCAACGGATGAAGATAAAGGCACAATTTCACCCTCCTGGGACAAACACCAGGTTAGAGGCAAAAACAGAATTAGCTTTATGAGATTACCTTTGTTCAATCAGTTTTACAACTTCACCCTGGTTAGCGTGACGTCCTATATTTTTCTTAGAAAATACTAAGTTACCATCGACTATCACCTCAAATACACCACCGCCGGATGGGATAAAGGTGAGGTCTTCAATGTCTGAACCATATTTTTTTCGAAGTTCATCCGCCAAACTGACGGCTCTTGGTTTATAGTTTCAGTCCTGGCAATACTCAATTGATATTTTCATACGTACTCCTATGTTAAAAACAAAACAATCCAAATAATCCCAAATACAGCGAGTGCACCCGCTAACGTTACAAGGAATATAGCCACAAACTCAAATCCCTTTTTACCACTGTCAAAACGAAACACCGTTTTCATATCAGAAATTGAATTGTGTTTCTATGGTTGTCTGCTTTACAGGTTCAAGACCAGATCCTGTATCCCGATAAAATTGACGGAAGTCCCATACCAAACTTACACCCTTACTGAGTTCATATCCCACGCGATAACCCAGGATCGTATTTACAGATGGATTTCTAAAATCGAATGGATTCTTTTCGTTGTTCCTTTGGTAAAAGGCACTTGCTTCACTTAATTTCGGAATGTTTTCAGCATTCAGACTGGCAAAAGCAGAGAAACTGTTGAATTCAATTGTGTCAGCAACCATACTTGTGTAAGAAGCATTTAATTGTGCCAGATTAAAGATATTAATCCCAGCGGAACCAAAAAAGCCTGAAGAATTGATTTTAGAACTTTCATCCTTAAATACTAGCATATCCTTCGTATATACAACAAAACCTTGTTCATCCTCGATTGCTACAACACGATTTAGGTCGTAGGCCTGATCAAAGAACTGTGGTACGAAATACTCTCGTTTGATACGGTATTCGAAGGTGATATTCAGAAACTTGAATAAATTTGTTCTGATACCAGGTATGGTAATCCCGCTCCCTTTCCTCTCTATTCGTTTGAACTGTTGAGTATCGATGGCTGGAAATGACAACATGTTGTACTCAGCATAAAGGTCTACGCTTACCGATTTGGTTCTAAGAATCGGGTAGCCAATATCGAAGGCGATACCTGTAGCGAAGCTTTTGTTCTTTTCTATGCTGAAAGGCTCTGGTTTTAGTTCCTCAACATCAGTTCCTCCATGCAATGAACTCAAAAGATTGTCCCCATCCGCATCGATGTCCCATCTAGAGGAATCAAGTCCGGCATGTGGATCGGGAATACCATCTCCATCCGTATCATTCCAAAGTTTTGAGCTATCTGGAAAATCATCAAAGAAGTCAGGATATGTATCATCATCTCTATCTTTGAGGCCCGAGAACTGGTTTATATCTGTGATATAGTTGACTCCCAAAACAAGGGGAATTTTCTTCGAAATGGTGTACGTTCCACGAAGTCCCACTAACGTTCCGCCCCGTGCAAAGTCCTTGACATTTGCCATGAAGATTTCTGCTCCAAATCCAGCAAAGTTTACTCCGGTATTGATTCCAACGCGACGCACGGAAGGAAATTCCATCATATTGGAATATCCACTCAATATACCACCGTAACCAAGAGTTATTCCCTCAAGTGCACCGAGTTTGAACCAGAATGGGTCCGACTTTTCAGCCCAACGTATATATAAAAATTTATCGGCAATATCGCTCACTTCGTCCCATTCTTCCTTCCTGAAATTCCCCTCGTTATCTATGTATATTACCATATCAAGACCAACGCCGAGTTTCCCAAACCTAAACTCCGGACGGAGCGCCAATTGGTTGTAAATGACACCATCAATTGTCGCCGAACCAATACCCAAACCCATGTTAAATGGTTTCTCGCGTTCGGGAGAAGGCTCCTCTATTGGCTCTTCTACTTCCTCCATTGGTTCTTCTATGGGTTCTTCGACTTCGGGTTCTTCCTCCGGTGCTTCTTCTTCCACTTCTTCTTCTATCTCTTCCTCAGGCTCCTCGATTTCAGGTTCTTCTTCCTCAACTTCCACTTCCACCTCTTCTTCGATTTCTTCTTCAAACTCCGCTTCAGGATCTTCAGGTACTTCTTCGGGACTGGCAGGAGCGGTAACAATTTGTCCCGTTGCTGTCGAAAGTGTCATTTCACCAGGTCCTAAAGTCACAAACTGACCACTAATTGTGTTAAAAATTTCTACTTGTCCTTCCAACCCATAAAATTTATCGAACCCCATTTTATTAACTACTGACCAAAACTGCGTCCCTTTTACCGATGCCACCGATACTGAAGTTTCGATGCGAAAATCCTTTTGTCTTTCTTTTTTCACATCAGATAATAATTTCCCAAATTCTATGTTAAGTGTTCTTGTATTTTCCGATTCGACAAACTGGAATTGGGTTGATTCCCGTATTTTAAGAATACTCTTGTCATCAAGAAAAATAACCATACAAAAACCAGGCTCACCTACATTAATTATATCTCCGGACTGGAGGGAAAATCCCGATGATAAATCTGAAAATGAGGTTTCTCCTATTCTTTTGAGCTGAACGTTTCCCCTTGCCTTAGTAACCGTTGCAATGGTTTCTTCTGCAGCATTCAAATGAACAATAAAAAATGATAAAAAAAGTACCCCAGATAAAATTCGCACTTTGATTTTTTCTCCTTTTCTCTAATAATTATCCTGGCGACTTATCCATTTTAATGGGTGGTTCAGCAGAATCGATTATATGTTTCAATTCAAGAATCACTTCTCTTGCCGGTGGCCAGAGATCTTCTTCCACATCACCAAGACTTTGAAAAAAGACTTCAATCCGCCTGGCTAATTTATTAAGAATTTCTTTATGGTTATTCATCGTTTTATCAAAATACGAATATATTAAATATACCCAAATTAAATAAAAATCACTCAACTAAAATTGAAAATAGTGAATTTCTAATTGTGCTGTTAAAGGTACATTATTCGAAGGAATTGAGTTTAATGACTATATCAAAAATTCCTCCGATTTTTCTACAAAGGAAAACGATTGGAATCAAGGATTGTAAAAACCCTTGACAATATAGTTTACGATAACTTATATTAATTACTGTAATCGTAAAGTAAAACGGATAACGTAAATTGGAAATAGGAACGTCCATGACTCTGAACACTCAAAAAATCCAATCCCCTAAATTTAACCAGTTAATGAAAACCGCAGAAGATCTCTTCATGCGATATGGGATCAGACGAGTTTCTATTGAAGAGATTTGCAAGACTGCTAATATCAGCAAGATGACTTTCTATAAATTCTTTAGGAATAAGAATGATCTGGCATTTCAGTTAATAGTGAATATTTTTGATAAAGGACAAGTTGAATTCGATGATATCATAAGCCGTGATTTACCCTTTTCTGAAAAAATAGAACTGTTTATACAGTTCAAGCTGAACTATGGAAAGCGGTTCAGCAAAGAATTCTATCAGGATATTATCGGTTACACACAGGAGATTCACGACTTTGTTTTGGAGCGATCTCAACAGGGAATTCAACAGATGAAGGACTTATTCCGTGAAGCCCAGCAAAAAGGAGAATTAAAAAAGGACCTTAATCTGGAATTCCTGTCGTTCATGCTTGATCACTTATTGGAATTGAGAGAAGACCCCCGTCTCCTGTCGATTTTTCCGAATATGTATGAGCTCACGCGTGACTGGTTGAATCTCTTTTTTTATGGTGTCATGGCGCAAGATGAACAGGGAAATGGGTAACGCTCTGAAATGTGTGATGGTGGCTGGCTCACTTTTGTTTCCTATTACGGAAGTTATACCCCAAGAGTTCAATGGTGAGCTTTCCGGATTGACACGTGCTGTTGACAATGGATCTACCTCAAATCCAGTCACTTTTGGCCTCCGGTACATCCCAACATTTTATATGGAATTTTCATCTACCGAAAAGAATCACATCGATTTTGAAATTTCGGGGAATCTGACAAGTTCGTATCAAATCGTTTCTGCTAATAGTTCTACAGATGCATCAAATTTTAAAGCATATCGTTTTTGGCTGCGTTATTCAACTAATCGATTCGAGTCCCGGCTGGGATTACAAAAAATCAATTTTGGTCCTGCCAAGCTTCTCCGAGCTCTAAGATGGTTTGACAGTCTGGATCCACAGGATCCGCTTCAGTTGGCAGAGGGCGTATATAGTCTCAGGCTGCGGTACGATTTTCAGAACAATGCCAACATCTGGATATGGGGACTATATGGAAATAAAGATCTCAAAGGAATGGAAGTCATATCAACAAGGGATAAATCGCCTGAGTACGGGGTTAGATTTCAATATCCCATTGGGAACGGCGAAATGGCCATTACAAGTCACAATCGGGTGATTGATATTTCAGGTGAATCCATTGCGGAAAACCGAATAGCCTTGGATGGAGTGTGGGATATTGGAGTTGGAGTCTTTTTTGAATCGGCTTTGATAAAAACAGATAAGGAAGATTCCAATCAGAATTGGCAATCGTTTCTAACGCTAGGGATGGACTACACTTTTGGAATCGGGAGCGGACTGACAGTGCTCGGCGAACATCTTCTCTTTACTGTGGACGATACACCCTTTGGGATTGCGACAAAAAAAGATATCTCCGGATTGATGATGCTCTATTCGATTGGACTATTAGACCAATTAACCTATTTCAGTTTTTACAATTGGAGTGAAAATTTGCCTTACCATTACGTAAGTTGGCAACGGAATTACGATCTTTGGATATTTCATGTAAGTGTTTTTTGGAGTAGAGGAAAAAACGGATCAACAAAAGAAAGTCAATCTCTTGCAAGTTTTGGTCAAAAAGGTATTCAACTGACAATCATTTTCAATCATTAACGCTTTTTAACGTAGAGGAACAATCATGAATAACTCAGCTCTGATAATTGTCACAAATCTGGTAAAGACATTTCCCATGGGAAAGCGTGAATTTACCGCATTGAAGGATATAAATCTGAAATTCAACCAGGGCGAATTCGCCGGTATTGTCGGTCCCAGTGGATCGGGTAAAACCACCCTTCTGAATATCATCGGCTCACTGGATATTCCCAGCAAAGGTGAAGCTGTTGTAATGGGGCAGTCAGTCAGTGGATTATCACCGAAAAAAGCAGCTGATTTGCGTAACCACCATCTGGGATTCATTTTCCAGACTTATAATCTACTTCAGGTTTATACGGTCTATGAAAATGTGGAATTACCCCTGCTGCTGCGGAAGATGTCGGCAGTGGAGCGTAAGAAGCTGGTTCTGCAATCACTGGAGTGGGTGGGCTTGATGGATAAAATAAAATCACGCCCGGCTCAACTTTCCGGCGGTGAGTGTCAGCGGGTATCAATTGCCCGTGCCATGGTGAAATCACCCGAGATTGTACTGGCTGATGAACCAACTGCCAATCTGGATGCCAAGAACTCCCATAATATTTTACAAATGATGGAAAAACTGAACCGCGAGTTAAATACGACTTTCATTTTTGCCACTCACGACGAAAAAGTGATCAAGTATCTGCGCCGGAAAATCAGTCTCGATGACGGTAAAGTCGTCGGTGACGAAATTGTTAAAAACAAGTAGCGGGAGGTTGCCATGTTAGCATTAAAATTAGCATATCGAAATCTCATGGGAGCCAAGCTGCGAACCTGGCTGAATATGATTGTACTATCTTTCGCCTTCCTTATCATTATCTGGAACAAGGGTATTCTGAATGGCTGGGACCAGCAGGCCCGCCGGGATACTATTGAATGGGAGATTGGCGGCGGACAATACTGGCATGAGAACTATGATCCCTATGACCCTTTTACAATCGAAGAAAGTCACGGACAAATATCAGATGCCACCCAAAACGCCATTAACCAGGGCGATCTGACCCCGATTCTAATCTCACAGGCCTCCATTTATCCAGAGGGTCGGATCCAGACCGTGTCGCTCCGTGGTATCGATCCGGATCAAAAGCTACTAGTACTGCCCACGGCTAATCTGGATAAGGATATCGATGAAATACCGGCTATGATCGGTGAAAGGTCGGCTAAAAACTACAAGTTGAATGTTGGCGATTATGTCACCGTGCGCTGGCGGGATGTGAATGGTACATTCGATGCCAAAGAGATTCAGATCGTGCACATCTTCAAAACAAATGTTTCGACCCTTGATAATGGAGTCGTATGGATCCCCATTAATCAGTTACAGGAAATTATGCAGATGGAAGGCGAAGCTACAATCCTGGTATCCAGTCAGGAAAGTGGCTCGATTGGATCAATAGTTGGCTGGGTATTCAAAGATCATTATTTCCTGCTGACGGAAATTCGTGAGATGATCGAGATGAAATCCATTGGTGGATCAATCATGTTTATTATTCTAATGTCACTATCCATGCTGGCCATTTTTGACACCCAGGTCCTGTCAATCTTCCGGCGTCAGAAGGAAATTGGCACTCACATTGCACTGGGTATGACCCAGCGCCAGGTCGTTGCATTGTTCACTATCGAGGGTGCCATGCACTCAATCCTGGCGGCAATCCTGGCAGCAGTTTACGGTGCACCATTGCTGTATCTTCAGGCGGTAAATGGCTGGACGATGCCCGCAGGCACTGATGATTGGGGAATGACGATAGCTGAGACAATTTACCCGGCCTATTCCTTTGGCCTGGTGGCGGGTACGACCCTGCTCGTCCTAATTACCACCACTATCGTCAGTTACATACCGTCACGAAGGATATCCAAGATGAAGCCAACCGATGCCATCAGGGGGAAAATCCAATGATCAAATTTATAATAAAGGGGTTGCTGCGCGACCACCACCGCAGTCTTTTCCCGATCCTTATTGTAACTATTGGTGTCTGGATGACAGTTTTTATGCAGGCTTATTTGAGTGGTGTTTTTGGTGATATGATCGATACTACTGCCCGCTTTTCAACCGGCCATGTAAAAATAATGTCAAGAGCCTACGCCGAGTATGCGGACCAGGTTCCCAACGACATGGCGCTGATGGGAATCGAGCAGATAATGACTGATATGCAATCTGAATATCCGGATATGACATGGGTTAAGCGGATTAATTTCGGTGGCCTGATTGATATTCCTGATGACGAAGGTGAAACCCGGTCGCAGGCTCCTGTAATGGGATATGGTATCGATTTATTATCGCCGGGTAGCACAGAAATTCATACCATGAATGTGGTTAAATCGCTGGTGCGGGGACGGATGCCGGAAAAACCGGGCGAAATCCTGATCAGCGATCTGCTGGCGGAAAGATTGGAAGTGAACCTTGGAGAAACGGCCACATTATTGAGCTCGACAATGTACGGGTCCATGACCATGCACAATTTCACAGTCGTTGGCACAATAAAATTTGGAATTATGGCCATGGATCGGGGCGCCATTATTGCCGATATAAGCGATATTCAATTAGCTCTTGATATGGAAGATGCGGCAGGCGGAATTCTGGGGTACCTTCCCAACCGTATTTATGATGATAATACTGCCTTGGGGATTGTTGAACGTTTTAACCAGCAATATGAAGATGAAGATGATGAATTTGCCCCTGTCATGGGTAAACTGGTGGAACTGAGCAACCTGGGTGAATACCTGAATTACGCCGGGAGTGTTTCCACCATTATGGTTTTTATCTTTGTTTTAATTATGTCGATCGTGCTCTGGAATGCCGGACTGCTGGGTGGTCTGCGACGTTATGGTGAAGTGGGTATCCGCTTGGCAATCGGTGAACCAAAAGGACATATCTACCGATCATTGATCTATGAGTCGGTTTTCATCGGATTCGTAGGATCAATAATCGGAACTGTACTGGGTCTGGGATGTGCTTACTGGCTACAGGTCGTAGGTCTTGATATCAGTGCCTTTGTGAAAAACACCAGTATGATGATACCCAACGTTTTCCGTGCATCGGTTACCACGGAAACCTATTATATCGGTTTTTTCCCAGGTCTGTTTTCCACGGTACTTGGGACGGCTCTGTCTGGGATCGGTATTTATAAGAGGCAAACAGCGCAACTGTTCAAGGAGTTGGAAGTTTGATAAAAGATTGGACTGTTGGAGTAATGGAATGATGCCTGCCCTGTAAGGAGGAACGACTGTACGGGGGAGTAATGGAGATATGAAGTGTTTTCATAAAACGATCCTATGGAGAAAAACGTTAAATGTTAGACGTTAGACGAAATTCACGTATCTCGGTAAAGTCTATTCTACCGGTGGCTTCAACGGGACAGACACATATCCCCGTATCCCGAAGCTTCGAAATTCCTTGCCTGCCCGACAAAGCCTTTCAGGCGGGCAGGGCAGACACGCATCACGTTTTACGTATTCCGAAATGAAAGGATTGTTTATGATTAAATACCTCCTAATAGTTATCTATCTCTTGACAGATGTCATTCCGGCTCAATACCCATCCGGGGAAGATATATTAAAAAAAGTTGATGAAAACATGACATCGGACACTGAGATTATTATGTCTACGATGGTGATACATGGTCGGCGGGGTAGTCGCTCCGTTACCGCAAAATCGTGGATACAGGGTAGGGATAAGTCCTTTTCAGAATATCTTGCGCCGCCACGGGAAAAAGGGATCAAGATGCTCAAACTTGAAGATCGACTCTGGGTCTACTCTCCCCAAACGGACAGAATTATTAAGATCGCCGGACATATGCTACGACAATCCCTCATGGGTTCGGATCTTTCTTACGAAGACATGATGGAAAGTCCTCACTTGGCAGATCTTTATACTACTACTGTAATTGGAGAAGAGTTAGTGAATGATCGCAACTGCTGGGTTGTGAAATTAATCGCCAGAAAGGATGATGTTACCTATCATTCCAGGAAAATCTGGGTAGACAGAGAGCGGATGATTATCCTGAAAGAAGATCGTTTTGCGAAAAGCGGGAAACTTCTAAAAACCACCGTTATCAAAGAAGTATTTCAGGTTGATGGTCGATGGTATCCGAAAGTACTTATATTTAAGGATATGCTGCAAAAAGGGAAAGGAACGGAGTTTATCATCGAATCGATTGAATTTGATGTGGATATCCCGGAGTATATTTTTTCGAAGGCTTCGCTGAGGAAATAGTGGATAAAGGAGAATTAAGAGACCAACATCAATGTGTGAATCATAAAAATTCCTCAATTAAAATTGTTGATAAAATAGAGGAGTAATGCAACTAACAATTAGTTGCATTTGTTGTTTAATTTTGATAATGTTTCCTTGTGACCAAGATAGATAAACTTAAAAAAAGGTTTTTATCAAAACCAAAAGATTTTAAATATAGTGAACTGAAAAGACTCTTAAATCATTTTGGATATGTTGAAAAACCAAAAGGAAAGACATCAGGATCCCGGGTATCTTACCTTAATACAACAGTACATAATATTATAAGTCTGCATAGACCACATCCGGCTCCTGAATTAAAACAATATCAGATCAAAGAGATCATTGAAGAATTAAAAAGGATGGGATTTATAAAATGAATATGAAAGATCTAATTGAATACAGGGGTTTTTATGGAGTAGTTCATTTTAGCTCCGAAGATGGATGTCTTTATGGTAAGATTGTTGGGGTTAATGATCTTGTAACTTTTGAGGGACAAAGTGTGAGCGAAATAGAACAAGCCTTTAAAGATGCGGTAGTGAATTATATTTCCCTTTGTAAAGAAGTTGGCAAGAAACCCCTACGATCTGTAAAAGGAAGTTTTAATGTTCGGCTGGACCCGGAAACGCACCTTAAGGCATTAATCAAAGCTGAGGTTGAAGGAAACTCGCTTAATAAGCTTATAAAACATGCCGTGGAAAAAGAGGTTGAGTCTATCTCAATCCCTGACTAAGAATGCCAGCCACCATTGTGGAAAATCCCTTTGTCAAACGTGATAAGATTCTGGATGCCACAGAAATCAATGAAGTATTTCCGATGAAAACCACACTAAATAGTAATTACCTTTTTCGATGGATTCTTTGTAAAGGATATGCTGGAAAAAGGGAAAGGAACGGAGTTTATCATCGAATCGATTGAATTTGATGTGGATATTCCGGAGTATATTTTTTCGAAAGCTTCGCTAAGGAAATAATTATGCGGAAAACATTCGTTCCTATCCCCCCCCCTTTATGGAAGATCCCTAGACGAAAAATCCAGAAGTTTCGGGATCAGAAGTTGAGAACTTGCTGAAGCTGAAATTCATAGAGGAATTGAATCCGAATTTATATAATTTCCTTTGGTAATCACGTAATAATAATGCTATTAATTGGAGTATCGACTATGCTTCCACATACACAAATGTCAACTAAACTAAATGCTACCACAAAATTATTAATAAGATTAATTCCAGTCTCATTGGTTATTTTTCTTTCAAGTTGTCTCCTTAAGGTTCCAGGTAATTACGGATTTTACCAGAATCAGCAAGGAGAAACCCATAATCATTCCCACCAAAAAGTACAACATAGATTTATCGATGCTGAAAAGTGGGCAAAACGGTTTGAAAATCCGGAAAGGGACAAATGGCAGAAACCGGATTCAGTTATTGCTGCATTAAGCCTTAAAGGTAATGAAATTGTAGTTGATATTGGATCAGCAACCGGATATTTTCCAATTCGTTTTGCGAAAATAGTTACAGATGGGAAGGTTTACGGAATAGACATCGAAGAAACCATGGTGGATTATCTAAATGACAGAGCCAAACAGGAAGGCATCCTCAATCTGAAGAGTATTTTAGGAAAACCGGATAATCCTCTGATTCCTGAAGATGCTGATATCATTTTCATTTGTGACACTTATCATCATATCGAAAATAGGGTCGAATATTTTTCCAGGTTAAAGAACGATTTTAAACCTGATGGGCGATTGGTGATTGTAGATTTTGTTAAAGGAGATATACCTGTCGGACCTCCGGACAACATGAAATTATCCGG
>JADFPG010000193.1 GCA_022562455.1 Fidelibacterota bacterium
CCCCGGCCTGCCCCACTCTGTGGGTGGCTGGCAGGCGAAGAATAAAGGTGGATAGGAGAATGAGGGCAGGCAGGTAATCCCGAAACTTCGAGACAACTTTCTCCCGAACATTCAGGATTTCGTCTTTCTACTCTCAGCTTTTCCCGCAGGGATCCGTCCCGCCTGAATGCCTATGGCGGGCAGGCAGCTGACGGACAGCTTTGTCCGAGTTGGGGAACAGTTCATCTAAAAACTGGCGTACATCTTCCAACTCCTCGGGAACAATCTGGTGCGCCATGGGATACTCGTGCCACTCCACATGAAACCCAGCATCCACTAAAGCATGCCGAGACTGCTTTCCCAGTTTGATGGGAATGAGGGGATCGTAAAGACCGTGACCCCAGAATATTGGTAGACTTATAGGAAGATCGTTTCTGTCAGGTAATATTTCCTGATCCATTAAAAATCCACTTAAAACTGCTACTCCTGCAACCCTATGCTTATAATTTAATGCAACATCGAGGCACATGCTTGCGCCCTGTGAAAAACCGATCAGAAATATTCTGTCGGTAGGTACACCCTCTCTCTTAAGATCATCCAATATCTGAAATATTTCGCTGCGGCTTTTCTGCCTTTCCGTTTCAAATGATTCCGTAGGGGGAAATGCAAACCATCCTTTCCCCTCTCCTGATGTGCCGGGAACATCAAATGGACCCTCGGGAAAAAGAAAGCGAAAACCATTTGTGTTAAACGAATCCGCAAGAGATACCAAGTCCCGGCAGTTGGCTCCCCAACCGTGGAGTATTACGATAGCGCCGGCACAAGGCTCTGTTTTAGATGGAAAAATGATCACTTTGTAGGATTCAGGTCGGTAGGAATATTCAACATAAAATATACTGCTAACAACATTATAAAGTTGTGACAAAAATCACTGTTTTACCCTATACTGAAACTGATAAACACCTTTTTCTCCATCTACTTCAATTTTTCCTATGAATTCTAAATCGATATCATTTCCTAAAGCAGTAAATAGATGAAGAGATTGGCTCGATAAAATGAGGGGATGAAAAGTCAGGTAGAGATGTGTCAAATAAGGGGCAAACCGGGTGTAGGTTCTGGAGCCTCCAATAATATAACACTTTTCATCTTTGATGTTTTTAAGTACCTCTCCCGGGTCCATATCTCTATGCATCACAATTACATTTCTACCATCGAGGTCGGTGGCAAGGGTTCGTTCTGTGTTGGATCCCATTATCACTGTATGACCCATGGTTTGCTGTCTGAAAAGAGCCAAGTCCAAAGACCACTCAATCACCTCGTCAGAATGATGGGCAATCATACCATTGGCTGTTACTGCTGCTGTAAGGATGACATTCATAGCTCAATAAAACTTAATATTCAGTAGTAAGCTTTACAAATAGTAGTATTTACTGAGTACTACTCATATTTAAATTTCATTATATTTTGCAATTGAAACAAAAAGAAATTTTTCTAAAGAGTAGTAGAATTATTAATACTAAAAATTCCAACCCACAAGGTAAAATCAGCGAATTGGAATTGGAAATTAACAGGATGGTGTATGAGTTGTATGGGCTGACGGAGGAGGAGATCCGCCTAATCGAAGAATCGGTAACAGGGAAATAACGGCGGACAGGTTGCGATTGTGGAGGAGAGTGTGAGCTAGTAATGTTTGAACAACAATTCTTGTTAACGGTGATCTGTATCCTTCATCCCAGTCTATAATTTTTCCTTCCCACAATTGGTTATGAAATTGTTAGGGATTTTAGGGAATGAGATTAACATTGAGTATTATATTCGCGCATCATAAATTAGTCTCGAAATGGGAGATAATTAACTAATCATGTCTGAAACAATGCCTAATGAAATAATATTGACATTACCCCCTGACAAAGTTAGTGAGAAGGTGTTCAAAACTGCCGTCTCTGCTTTTCTAGATATGGTTCACAAAATGGGGGAAAGCGTAACTAAGGGATCTGAAGGTCATATTCAGTGGTTTTATTCGGTACGTGGTGGTAGCAATTGTTTTGTCGCTACTGGTGAGCCTGTGAATTGCCCCCCTCATATATTGGATCATTTATCCCAATATCCCAATGGTATAGATCAATTGAATAAGACTCCAAGTATTCCTGCAGGTTTTGATTACAATTTGTTTGGACCTCTAGAAAAGCTAGCCTCTCTAACCAAAGAGGCTGGTTCGATAGATATTAGCATAAACAATGAACATGCTGCGATCACAGAGTTAACATATGAGAATGTGAAAAAGATTACCGACGTAAAGTATGAAGCGTGGGGTTCAATTGAGGGAAAATTACAGATGATAACGGAACATGGCCGTTTAATGTGCAGAATATATGAAATTCTGGATGACAATCCGGTTGAAGTTGGTTTCAAAGAAGAATTCCGAAATACCATTTTGGATAATTTTGGCAAGCGTGTATCAATTATTGGAGAAGTCAAATATGATTCTCTTGGTAAAGCAAAAAAAGTTGTGATGGAAGATATTTACATATATCCCAGTAACCTTGAATTACCATCCTTCAAAGATGTCACAGGTATTCTGAAAAAATGAAAAAACCAAAAAGGTTAATAAGATACTGGGACGCGAATGTGTTTCTTGCATATTTCAATAAAGAGGATGACCGCATTGCTATGTGTAAGGCCATCATAGAGAAAGCACAAACCGGTGAATTAATAATAGCAACATCAGCGGTTACTTTATCAGAAGTGGTACATATCAAAGGAAAAGATCGCATTGATCCTGCAAACAGGGAAACTATAGGAAAATTCTTTGAAAATGACTTTATACATCTTATCAATTGCGACCAATTTATCGGGAAAAAAGCACAAGAATTGATGTGGGATCATAATGTATCTCACAAAGATGCCATTCATCTATCTTCAGCAATGGTAAAGGGAATTACAACCATCGATACTTATGACCGTAATGACTTCGAACAATTTGATCAAAAGTTTGGAAACCCTCCAATTAGGATTGGTCCACCTAATTTACCTTTTCAGGAAAAATTGTTTGAATAGAATCAAAGATTATCACAAATCGCATTGCTATACCCAGCAACAATGTTCTTTATAAATAAGGATCTTAGGGCACTACTCTGGGCGCCAGGGCAGTTTTTTCTGGTCGAAAATTATTGGGAAGCTGCCGGAGTAATGGCAGCCCTAAAAGAGGGAATTGCTCCTGAATCCGTTCGGCGACCGTTGGTACCTACAACTGTTATGAAGAAAACAACAAAAAGGAAAAATTTAGATTATAAAAACAAAGAAGTTTTCTCTTTTACAGAAAACCGGATTCCTCTTTCAAATAAGCAATAAAATCTTTTTTAAAGTTCGTTTTATCACCGATTTCCCTTTACCTCGATAGACCCCGCTGAAACAAACACTAACTTCTTAGGGTTGCTATATTGTTTAATAACCTCATTCACCTTTCTTAGTTGTATGGAATAAATCTCTTGGGGAAACTCATCAATATATGACATTTCCTTCCCTCTCTCAGCGATAGACATTATTCGGTTAGCCAGACCGCCTGTGGTTGCAAGGGTTACCTGATATGTTCCAGTAATCGTCGTTTTCTTTGCGGCAAGTTCCTCCTCCGTCACA
>JADFPG010000002.1 GCA_022562455.1 Fidelibacterota bacterium
CAGTCTATGAAGGTGATATGAAGCAAAAGTTTCCAAATATTGACAATGTTAAATGCCATAAAAGCGAGTGTAATTTATGTTCTTATATAGGATATTCCTTCTTCCATCCTACCTGAAGGGGGGACTATTTTTGGATATAGACTTGTTCAAATCCTCACTCGCACTCGATCTTGAGTATTTTTATCAGATCAGCGATATTCTACCCGATGAAAGCACATTAACAAGATATGAAGTTTCCGCTGAACTTAATACCCCCCTTTCGAAGAATTATATTCTGACATTTGGATACGAAGAGGAATTCTTTATATCAGCAGATATTCAAAAGGTGCGATCTATCTATATTGCATTGGGTTTTAAGAGATTGTTGCTCTTGACGTTCTGATCTGATTGGTTCACCTGTTGGCGCCCCACCACCTGAAGAAAGGTTGGCGAATTAGCTGGCCGGATGCCCCTCCTTATGGAGAATACTCGATAGAAAATTGTAGTTGGGAGATTCTATAAGAGCAGATAATCTTTGTGAATTAAGAGACTTATAGCGCCGTATCAATTCCAACTCTCAGAACAGACAAAAATACCTCAGGTGATAAAACACGAATTCCCTTGTAATTTTTAATCCTGAGAAGGTGCTTATCACGACTGATAATCGCCTTTGCGTCCGCTGCTATGGCTGTGTGGAAAAACTTATCGTCATCCGGATCCACTTCCACAATCTGTTCGGAAGTTTCTAGGGCCTTTACCACAGTAGCATGCTCTCGCAATAGTTGTAGGAAAACAACCTTTTCGTGTTTTGACCAACCAAGTAAATCTTGTAATCGAGGATAATCCAACACAGCTTTTATTTCTTCCAGTATTGGCTCGGAAAGGACGAGTTCATATTGAGCTTCTCCAACTAAACCGCTGGCTTTAAACAGACGATCCGCTGCACCACCTGGATTTAGAACAGCAGAAATAATCTGATTGGTATCTAAAACAACTCGAATCAAATATAAGTCTTGGAGCGTGTTTGCTGAACGGCTTCATCTACAAGTCTTTCAATCTCGTCAGAACTTTTATCACGGTTCCTCTCATGAACTGCTTCAATTATTTCCAGGAATACCTGTTTGGACTCCTTGTACAATTCCATGACCCGGATTGGAACCAATGCTGCGGCTGGTTTTCCCTTCTTACTGATGATGAACAAGTCACCCTTTTGCCGGGCATCATCTACCAAATGTCCAAGTTTTTTCCTTGCTTCCTCGATACTGATAGTTTTTTCCATCCCCATCTCCTTCAATTAGGTTTCCTCCATTAACTTACGTTACTTAAGTTACAACAGCAAGGCACATTTGCAATGCAAAGGAGCGCTCACTTAACTTGATCTACTCATCAGCCATCCCGATATCCAGAAGCTTCAGGGACGTGCCTTTGTGTCTTTTCCCGTCCCATAGGGATCCCTTTGGGACAGGGACTCTCCAGGGGTCACGAAGGACTCCCACGGAGAGTCCATCCCGACGCGTCGGGATGGAAGTGGCGAATAATCCAAGTTAAGGAACTATCGCAACAACACCATCTTTTTCACAGCGATAAAGTAACCTTATATTGCTTTGGGATTTAAACGTTTAATACCAATCAAAATATAAAATCATGACTCATATCATTGATTACTAAAAAGTGATGAGCTAAATTCATCGAGAAATGATCAAAAAAACTTACCTCCTTATTACCTTTATTTCGACTCTTTCTGTCATTGCTGGTCAAATCTCAAAAACTGAGATTACGGATGAACAGTACCGTCTACTCATCCTCCCCGCGAATATGGAAGAAGATGAATCTTCGGTTTCAAAAGAGGTTGTGAGCATTGTATCTGATGTCTGTACCAATCTCCCGAGATTTGAAGTCATCGATCGAAATGATCTGGAAGCAATTCTTGGTGAACAAGCTCTTCAACTTTCCGGTATAATAAATGATTCTCTAGTTGTTGAAATTGGAAATATCGCATCGGCTAAAGAGGCTCTCGTTGTTAAAATTCTCAACTTTTATCAACAAGGTGTACCACCCAAAGATGAAGATGAGGATGAAGACGATGAGGACAAAAATATTGGGCTTCTTGGAAAAATTATTCTAAAAATAGTTGAGGAAACTGCTAAAAGCGCTTTTCGTTCAAAAGAAGATAAATCCGATGAATACTACTATAATATCCAAACAACCCTCTCCGTTCAGGTAAAGAAAATTGATATAGAAACGGGAAAATCATCGGGATCATTCACCGTCATAACCGGACATACTGGAGGTAATAAAGGTCGATCTCGAGCTGTCACAATGTTGAACTTCCAGCGGCAGACTCTGACAAAAATTAAACAATTCTACACGCTTACATCAGAGGTCATTTCTGTTAGAGGTAAAGAAGTATTGCTTTTTCTTGGTTCGAATCTTGGAGTTGAGAAGGGAACTATGTTCGAAATTATTAAACCCGATCGATTAAAAATTATTCGAGGGAAAAAAATCGTTATCCCTGGCAAACGTGTAGGCATTGTGGATGTGATGGACGCTTCCAAAGATGCAAATCGATCCATCATTTTGCGAAACTGGCGACCAATCAAAGAGGGGTACCGAGCCCTCGAATACCGGAAGATCCCTACTGCCTTTGAGTTAAAATATATCCATAACTCTGAGACCACCTATTCGGGGTTAAGCCTTGGATTTCTCTTTAGACCCATCAAACCGGGCTTTGGCAGTGCAATACTTCGCCTTGCTTCAACAACCGATTCTTTTAACAATAACGATTTCACTTTAGGGTTTGGTGGGACCGGAGGCTGGAGATTTCTTCGTACCCCACTTCTTTCCTTTTCTGGTCTAATCAACCTTGATCTTGATATTGCCTTCCGGGATGATGATGATAATCACAACGTCACCGCATTCATCCTGTCCGCTGCGCCCCATATTGAAATGGAAATTTTAATGAGTGAAACAAAAGATTTGGTATTCGGAGCCGGATATCGATTCGGAGGCGTCTCCAATCATTAGACCTATACAGTGAATCCTGAAGGAGATGATGGCAACTCCATTACAAAAAACGCTGTGTGGGATGGCAGTTCTCCAGAAGTAGATATTTCAGGGTTATTCTTCACTATCGGGATAAAATTCATTTCCTTCTAACTTCACCAGATAGTTGTGTAATTCCTCTTTAACACTGTAATTTCCTTCGGAGCAGATATTATGTCTAAAGACACTTGGCACCCATTGCCACCTGAAACATTTGATATTCCAGTCCATGAAATTCGACGTGGATACCGGAGTGATGTATACTTTTGGCGCAGCAAAGTCGCCTTAGAGAATGCCCACCAAGAAACCTCGGTCACAATGCAGGTCTTTCAGAAAAAGGATGCGTTATTATGTGGTGTGGATGAGGCACTCGCCATTTTAAAACTGGGAACAGGTTATTACAAGGATCGCAATAAGGCCTACAAACTCTTCGACCAATATATCGAACGGAAGAAAAAAATCCGCTCCCTCTATTTCAACTCAAAAGAAAAGATGCTTGAGGCACAGGAAGAAAAACTTGACCTGGAACAGAAATTAGATGAACTGTGGGAGGATACGCATGGCGAACTTACAATTCATACACTCAGGGATGGAGATTCCGTCGAACCGTGGGAGACGATCATGACTATTGAAGGCACACTCTATCAGTTTGTCCATCTCGAGACAATCTATCTGGGTGTGCTTTCCCGCAGAACAAAAATAGCAACCAATGTCCGCCATGTTGTGGAGGCAGCTCAGGGTAAGCCCATACTTTATTTCCCGGCACGGTTTGACCATTGGTTTATGCAAGGAGGTGACGGATATGCCGCCAAGATCGGTGGCGCCACGGCCATTTCAACCGATGCCCAGGGGGAGTGGTGGGGCGCCCTGGGTGCAGGGACTATTCCTCACGCTCTCATTGCCGCCTGTAAGAGAGACACCGTGAAAGCGGCAAAGCTTTTTAATGCGAACTTCCCCGACACAAATCTCATAGCTCTTGTGGATTTTGATAACGATTCCGTAAATACTACTCTTTCAGTGGCTCGGGAATTGGGTGAACGTCTCTGGGGTGTTCGGCTCGATACTTCCGGCACTCTCGTGGATAAATCAGTTGTCCCTATTATGGGACAATCTAACCCTACCGGCGTCAATCCTCAACTCGTCTTGAATGTCCGGGAGGCACTGGATAAGAATGGGTTCAATCACGTCAAAATCATCGTCTCCGGTGGCTTTAGCGCTGAACGGATTGCCCAGTTTGAGAAAGATGACGTTCCGGCTGACGCCTATGGCGTTGGGTCTGCTCTCATGGAAGGAAGATACGATTTTACCGCTGATGTGGTACTGGTAGAGGGGAAACCTTGCGCCAAAGTTGGGCGGGAATATCTACCAAACGACAGAATGCGGAAGATTGAACTTTGAGAGTAATACGTGATTCGTGATTCATCGTTCGCTGCGCATGGAGGACTGAGAAAAAAGAACCCCTGTACGGTCTCCGTCAGCTGACGGATCCCTACCTGCCCGACAAAGCCATTCAGGCGGGCGGAGCAGGCAAGAACCAAATTTCAAGAGGCGAAAGGTGAAAGAGAAAGTAGCAAGTGGCAGTCCCGAAGGGTCCGTATTTCCTCCACGCGGGTCACGAAGGTCACAATGGACTCTCCGCTACAATAGGCAGTGGCAGGTGGAAGAAGATAGTAAGCAGTGGACTCGAACACAAAAAAGTGAACACAAAAAGAACTCGTCACTCAAGGAAGTAACGCATGAGTAAACAAGCACTGATTATCGTCGATCTCCAAAACGACTTCTGCCCCGGTGGATCACTGCCTGTACCGGAAGGAGATCAGATTGTGCCGGTGGTAAACAACTTGATCAAAGAGTTTTCGGAGGCAGGTTTCCCCATTTTCGCTACCCGGGATTGGCATCCCACCGATCACTGCAGCTTCCGTGAACAGGGAGGACCCTGGCCGCCTCATTGTGTGCAGAACACCAATGGAGCAGAGTTTCACCCAGACCTCAATCTACCTGAAGAGACAACAATTATCAGCAAAGCGATTACTACCGACAAAGATGCTTATTCAGGGTTCGAGAGGACAAATCTCGAGTCCCTATTAAAACGCTCCGGTGTTGATAAACTTGTCGTATGTGGACTGGCTACAGACTATTGCGTGAAAGCAACCGTATTAGATGGATTGAAAGCGGGGTTTGAGGTGTCTGTGGTAAAAGATGGTATAAAGGGTGTGAATGTGCAGCCCAGGGATTCTGAAAATGCGATTGAAGAAATGAAGAAGGGGGGAGCTATTTTTTACTCAATATGAAAACTTGATCGTACCTGCCTCCCGATTTCATCGGGATCGTTCAGGCGGGTAGGAATTTTAATTTTTGTACTCTACACCGTCACAGACACTCTTATTTGTTATGAATTCATACGATGTGTTCCTAATAAAACGATATTTGTTGAAAGTCATAAGTGTCTGTGACGGTTAACTTGTTTGACATACGGTTCATTATATCTCACCTTCACCAAAGGATGACATAATCCCCTTCATACCGAATCGATTGGCTTTATATTCCTCTAATTTCTTCTTGAGCGTTTCGTAGTGATCTACTTCCATCTCTGCCAATTTCAGTAAAAATTTCTTTAGATCAGGATCATGTACTTCCTCTGAAGCTTGTACATAGAAGTCATGAGCATCCTTTTCCTCACTCATGGCATAGCTGATAATATCCTCAAAAGAAGAAAACTTGGGGGGGTTTTCTGGATCCATGATCATCTCCTAACTTAAAACGGGATTTTGAAGCAACTCCATACCCCTTTTCAAAGCTTTTTCATTAGCTGAGATCAAATGATGATGTCTCTCCGGCAGTACTTTTTTTAATGCTTTGAGAATGGAATCAATACTCACGATTGGGTTTTTCTCTAAAAAGGCTCCTAACATGATCATGTTCATGCCTTTTGCGTTTTTCAGGTTGACCGCCTCTAAAGCAGCCGGCACCTCAAATACAGACACATCCTCCCGCGTTGGGGGATTTATTACATTATTGGATTCATAAAAAATCTGTCCCATTGGCTTAACGGTATTTTCAAACTTATCCAGTGACGGCTGATTCAAAATAATTGCCATATCAAACTGATTGATGATAGGGGAACTGATCCGGTCGTTTGAAATAATCACGGTGCAATTTGCCGTGCCGCCTCGCATCTCAGGACCGTAACTGGGCATCCAGACGACCTGTTTACCTTCAAACACACCCGCATAAGCCAGCGTCATTCCCATAGAGAGCACACCCTGTCCCCCAAACCCGGCAATCTTGATTTCATTCGTCATATTTCTACCTAAATTGATAATCCCATTTTTCTACTACTCCCTGTCTGCCGACAGGCAGGCATTTCTCCCCCGTATTCCGAAACTTTGGGATTTCTCCATACAGGGCAGGCACCACTCCATCTCCTTACGAACCTTATGTCCCATAGTCCGAAGCATTACAATTCAATTCGCTTATGTATCAGGCGTCTTTAGATCCCCCAGCGGATAATATTTTAACATTTCTTCTTTAAGCCATCGGTTTGCCTCGATTGGGGTCATCTTCCATCCTGCAGGGCAATTGGAAACCACCTCAATGAAGCTGGTACCGGGCTTCCTTTCTATCTGGTACTGAAATGCTGATAACAGCGCCTTTTTCAATTTCCTCACACCTTTCGCAGAGGTCACCGATTGGCGAGTCACATAATAGGCGCCTGGTAATAGAGCGATCATGTCTGCTATTTTTAGTGGATGACCCTGGCTTTCTACATCCCTTCCATCAGGACTGGTCGTGGTCTTCATTCCGGGCAGTGTCGTGGGAGCCATCTGCCCACCCGTCATACCGTAAATTCCATTATTGATGAACACAATGACAATCTGTTCTCCGCGGTTCACAGTATGAATCGTCTCGGCCGTACCGATGGCAGCTAAGTCGCCATCACCCTGATAGGTGAAAACAATTCGATCCGGTCTCACCCGCTTGATTCCCGTCGCCACCGCCGTTGCTCGACCATGAGCGGCTTCCTGCATATCAATATCCAGATAATCATAAGCCAAAACAGCACAACCAACGGGTGCAATACCAATCGTTTTATCCTGGATATCCAGCTCCTCAATGACCTCCATCAGAACTTTATGAACAACCGAATGTCCACATCCCGGGCAGTAGTGCATTTTCACATCGAGAAGGGCTGGGGGTCGCTCCCATACGATATCCATCCGGTCTAATATCTCACATTGAATCCCCTCATTCCGGTTGGTCATCAAAAAGTTTCCTCAATTAATTTCTGTGAGTAAAACCGGTTAATCTCGTTAAGAATTTCTTCAGGTGCAGGAATCATTCCTCCCATTCTGCCATAGAATTCCACAGGCACTTTTCCATTCACAGACAGTCGAACATCCTCCACCATCTGCCCAGCGCTCATCTCCACTACCAAGATACCGTTTACATGGTCTGCCAGCGCATTCAATTGCTCTGATGGAAATGGGAATAGCGTTTGTGGACGAAGAAGACCCACTTTCATCCCCTCTTGTCTACCCATTTCAATAGCTTTATGAGAAACCCGAGCGCTTAGTCCGTAGGCAACCACTATGAAATCGGCATCATCCGTCATCACAGCTTCGTATCGGACTTCCTTTTCCCGAATAGTGTCATACTTCTTCTGGAGATGGAGGTTTACATTTTCCAGTATCTCCGGATCAAGAAACAGGGATGTGATTATATGCCTTTCGCTACCTTTCTTTTTACCAGTCGTTGCCCATGAAGAATGATCCACAAGATGGGCTTCAATGTCATATTCCGGAAATTCCACCATTTCCATCATCTGACCCAGCGCTCCATCTGTAAGAATAAGGACAGGGATTCGATACTTGTCAGCAAGATCAAAACCTAAATAGACAAAATCAGCCATTTCCTGGACACTGCCGGGTGCCAGTACAATCATCCTATAGTCGCCGTGTCCACCTCCTTTCACCGCCTGGAAATAGTCACATTGCCCCGGCTGAATCGTTCCCAAACCCGGACCTCCACGCATCACATTTACCAGCAGGCAGGGCAATTCGGCGCAGGCAATATAAGAAATACCCTCCTGCATCAGACTGAATCCAGGGCTACTGGTGCTGGTCATCACCCGCTCACCGGTTGCCGCCGCTCCATAAACCATATTGATGGATGCTATTTCACTCTCAGCCTGAAGTATTGCGCCGCCTCGTTTGGGTAATTCCCGAACAAGATATTCCAACAACTCCGATTGCGGCGTAATGGGATAACCGAAGTATGCCTTCAGCCCTGCCCGGATGGCAGCCTCCGCCAGAGCTTCATTCCCTTTCATCAATAGTTTTGTTGCCATTATTAATTGATATCTAAACTGATTTTAATATTTTCTGTAACATTCGAAATAACCGCCACCGGTTCCTTTTTCTTTTTACTTTCCCGATATACCGTAATGATGGCTTCCGGGCAGACCAGAGCACAATTTATACACCCTGTACAATTGTCTTCCACGAGAACAGCATAATGATAACCATTTTGATTGATTTTCAGCGACATTTCAAGAGAGTGCTGAGGACATTCTTCTATACAGAGTTCACACCCTTTACAGTTTTCTATTTTGATTGAAACGTGTCCCCGAATCTTTGCCATGGTTATCTATATTAAAAAGGTTATCCTATTATCTCCTCAACTTAAAATTTTCACCGGAAGTAATTGAATTACCTCCAGTCATGTTCTCGATGATCTTCAGAACCTGAATCCGTAGTATCCTGTAGAAATTTGGGTCATTATAATTTCAGGATTGTTTGTTCCTTCGATAGTTATTTGAATACCAAACCAAAGCTGATGAAAAAACCATGTCAAAATATACACTTTTCTGTCATTGTATGGAATGTATATATGAAAAAGGCATTGAAATCAGTCTCAATGCCTTCATTGAATGTCAGTTACCTATCTCCCAAATCAATGCGATTTAACCGGCTATTTTATATGTACTTTTACAAACATTATTCCCTTGAATGGGCGTTTGCCCAATTAGAGTAATTACCGTCATAACCGACACGTGTTTGCCATTCTTTTACCTTTTTCTGAATGGCTTCCACATCGACCCCTGCTTCAGGAAGATGATTCTCTGCCACATAATTCGCAACTTCCCGGGCATGCTTTCTGGATATGCGAATATTCCCCTTTCCGGTGACTACATTCCCCATGCCGAAGACACGTTCCAGTTGATTGACTTCGCCTGTCTCCTCACTGTTGATATCGTACCAACTCCACTGCATGGGAATACCATCGATAGGTTCGGGAATACTACCGATGGAACTGATGATCATGCTGCCTCGAACGTCGTGTTCTGTCCCTTTCACAGCCACTGCTTTTCTATCGATTACGTCCGTCTCAATCATGCGGAGACCCACGAGCTTATTATTCTCCACAAGAATGCCAACCGGTTGACGATGATCTTGAAACCGGAATAGATATTTATCCACCGCTTTCTTCAAAATCTTCTGTCTGGTGTTGCGAATCGCCTGTTCTTTCTCCGGGGTTGCATCAGGTGGAATAGACGCCAAAGGCATATTCGTAACATCCCTGCGATAGAGCAAATTACATCCCTGTAAGCCCAGATCATCCCATGTTAATTCATGAGCATCCAATGTCTTCTGAATCCCTTTATGTTCCATTTCCACCACATCCACGGAAATTCCCCGCTCTTTTAGAGCCATTACCACCAATTCAAGCTGCAGAATTTTTGCCACGTCGATGGATGCCAATCCGCCACCCACAACGATTGGATTGTCCGTAATCGTAATCTGTTCTCCGGAGTACTTGGATTCTTTGTAGTGGTTAAACCAGTAAACAAAGGGATTCTGGTAATAAAAACCGCTCCCTTCGAATTCATCGATCTCTTTGATGGGAAACGGTCGATCTTTCCAGGCGCCGTTTGCCAGTAAAATAGCGCTCCATCCCAGTCCATAAAGTTCAGAAAAGGAAACATCCTTTCCTATTTTGGTGCGGGGAACAAAATCAACCAATTCATGGTTAATTCTCGAATCGATGAGGTCCATTTCCTTTTGCCGCTGTTTGGCATGCCATTTGGGTAGACCGTCTTCAATTTTACCGTACGGTAAGTCATTTTGCTCGATCACAACACACCGGATACCCCGTTCCGTAAGCTGGTAGGTCGCTTCTGATCCTGCTACGGCTCCGCCAATAATGGCAACCATTTGTTTGTTCATATTTGATAAGATCCTTAATCTAAATGGGTTGTTAAAATAGTTGAATATCGGGTTACAATACTTCTCTAAAATTACTGAGAAAGTTCCATCGATTACACGTCTTATTTAACCCCTCAATACAATTTATACGGTTTTCACAATTCTCTTAAGAGAAAAGAATACACTTTATTTTTGACCAAAATAGTATTGCATTAAGACCCATAAAAAGGGATTAGAACATCTATGGGAATGAAACAAAAGCCAATATAGTTTCGGGATACGTATCCGTGGCAATGATAAATCCCCTGTCATCTAATCTTACGATTCCTTCCCAATTCCGCGATTGACCATCTCCCCGAAGTACCAATTGGATGGGAGGTTGATCTGAAACCGTTATTCCATCAATCGAGAAATAAAATTCCATCAACCTTTCTACAATATCAGATCCAGCATGGGTTGTCCCTTTTCCATGCGTTAAACTAATTGGATCTTTTTGAGGCTTTAAAAAATCTTCTCCGGGATAGAAATAATTAATTGCCCAAAACTTACCTTTGTCATTCACAGCAGTGGCGTCAGTAATCCGGTATTCCACGGATGGAAACGGAATTGCTCCTCGAGAATTGAGATGTCTGTCAAATAATTTTGCCTCCGGTTTAGGATTAACCTTTGCACCATTCACCTCATAAATGGCAACGATATTTTCACCGGTCCGGACCAACGTCTCATAGGAGATATTACGAAAGCCTGTTTGAGGTTCAAGCTCGACCAGAGATTTTGGATCTAAACGAATTTCACTCAGCCCAGCTCCAATTTTACCCATGATAAGGAACCCTGTTCTGCCTCCATTATTTTTAGCTTCGATTACCAAAAATACTGTGTCTCCTAAAGTCACTATGGCTTCAAATCCCTCAAACCCGGGAAGTTGGGTGGAAACACCCCCATCAAAAAAGGGTATCTTATGAGGTATAAGGGAGATCGAGGTATCTCCATTTAGAATATCAAATATCTTTCGTTTAGAAATGGCAAATAGATTGCTGTGACCATCTTCCAAAAACCTGTCAGGGTATTGGGTTAAGATAATAAGCTTATCTTCATACCAGGTTAAACCGGAAATTTCAGCGTCTCTCGATGTAATCTCACCTGATATAGGAAGGATAAAAACCTCTTGTTCATTTACTTGGTGACAACCGAGAAAAATGAACGATAGAATAACCCAACAAAAGAAAAATATCCGAATAAACGAGTTCATAATGGTTGCAAATCTTGGTGTAACAACATAATAATGCAAGAAAGTATTTCGTATAATCCTTGTCCGAATGGTTAATTTACCCTACCTTTCAGAAAAACAAACAGACATGCGATGCATATTTATTCGAGAAGAACAACCTACCTATTGTTCCTATTTTTCGGTTTTTTGCCCTGTTCATATACGTGGCAAGACGATCAAACTTTACACTACGAAGCATTAAAGCAACAGATGATTGATACCCAAATCAAAGCCAGAGGCGTTAACGACCCTGAAATCCTCTCTGTGATGGAAACCGTTAACCGGCATCTTTTTGTACCTGAAGATTTGCGAGAGTATGCTTACAACGATGGACCGCTTCCTATCGGTCATGGTCAGACTATCAGCCAGCCCTATATAGTGGCATACATGACAGAACTTCTCCAACCGGATAGCCATCATGTAGTTTTAGAAATCGGTACCGGATCAGGATATCAGGCTGCCGTTTTGTCAAAACTTGTTCACTTTGTTTATACCATAGAAATCATCCCTGAGTTGGGGAATGAAGCTGCTAAAAGGCTGAAACAGTTGGGTTATGATAACATTAGTGTTCGCGTTGGAGATGGCTACCAGGGATGGCCTGAATTCGCACCTTTTGACCGAATAATTGTCACAGCAGCCCCGGAAGAAATCCCCCCAAAGCTAATCGAACAGCTCAAAGCCGGTGGGCGAATGATCCTGCCAAAAGGACCCCAATGGTGGGGACAGGATCTCCTGATTGTGGAAAAAGACAATGATGGAAATGTTTCCATTGAAAAAACTATCCCCGTCCGTTTTGTCCCTATGGTGAAAGAAAGGAAGCCATAATTTTTTCCCAAATGAAATAAAAATTATTTTTATCAGGTTAAAGCCTAAAATCCGGGGGCAACTATCATGAAAAAATTGTTCCAATCAATTCTGATTATTTCCTTACTCATATTTTCCACAATTGCACCTTCCGATAAAAATAGTCAAAAAGCCATTGCCGTGCTATATCCAACATTCGTGAATGATGTACATGGTACCGTCACATTTACAAAAGTGGATGAAGGAGTTTTGGTGACAGGCAAGGTCTCAGGATTAACACCAGGCAACCACGGATTCCACATCCACCAATGGGGTGATTGCAGTTCAACTGATGGGAAATCTGCAGGGGGACATTTTAATCCGGAATCCAAGTCGCATGGAGGTCCGGATAATATAGACCGTCACATTGGAGATTTGGGAAATATAGAGGCAGATGAAAGCGGAATTGCGCGGATAAATTTCATTGATAGGATGCTTACCTTTGAGGGACCTAACTCCATAGTAGGAAGGGCTGTCATTATTCATGAGAAGAGTGATGATCTAACGTCTCAACCCACGGGTGCAGCGGGGACCAGAGTGGCGTGTGGAGTTATAGGAATTGCCCAATAGAAGTGAGTGTTAAGTTTTCTCCTCTTGTCAATCCATAACTTTCCGAAGAACCCATTAGAAATAATTCTATGTGTCCTCCCCGCTTGAACGATTTGGTCAAGCAAGTATGGCTTTGTGGTGAATCTCAAGATCCTCTGTATGATCCCAACTAAAATGGGTTAATCAGAGCAAGACGGGCATAAGCACCGGGTGATTTGTTATTACGCCAGTCTTCCACCGTCTGAGCCCTCCCAAAAGCCAAAATAAAGAGCGGTACATCTCCTATTCTCACAGCTACTTTAACCTCGAAGCCTCTGGTTACAATCCACTTCTCCATATCATCCCTACTATACCACGCATTCCCTACATCTGAAATCAGCGCACCAGTGATGTCACCGATGGATATGCCAAAAATATTGATAGGGAGAGAGGAGATAAGGGGAATTCTCAATTCAGTTGTCCCGAAGAACATTCTATCGCCCAAACGAACACCCTCCCATCCTCTCAGATTATGATTCTCCTGAAGCGATAGGAAAAAGCCTAAACCCCCCTGGTTATCTCCCGGACCATAGATAGGTGGGTCGTTTGATAGACCCACATATTCCTGTGGTGGCGGACTTCCGGTAAGACTTATTGTCTTCCCTCTAAAAAACAATACCGCTGGTCCAATGCCCACATTCGCAAATGAATCCATCGTCAGTCGTCGGTACGTGAAATCGCCATAAACAGAGCTCTGAGCCAGATCATACATTACACTAACACCCCATCCATGCGCCGGAAGAACCAGATTATTTTTATGAGGACGCCGATCGACCCATTGATATCCCAAAGATAAAATCCCCTCCTGGCCGCTTTCTGGTTTCGGAAGGCCATTTACTATAAACTGATGATAATAGATTACCCCATCTGTTCCCACCGAATCATAAGGCATATAGGCTACGCGATTCTGTATGGAAAGTGAAGCTTCAAAAGAATGGTTTGAACTCATGGAAGTTCCAAAGTTGAGGGGTTGACTGACCCACAGATTCCAACCATCCAGTCGTTCCGATAGACCACTTCGACTCTCATCATAAAACCTGAATTTCCACCGCGTATCGAAATAGTAATTAATTCCCCACAGCGGTCCGCTTTGAGCATTGATATAACTCAGAAAATAACCCAATCCGGATCCGTCCCATTCCGTCCCTCCACCAGCCAGCAGTAGATGTCTGCCCATCGCATCTGTCCAGTTAGTAAAGCCTAAAAAACCACTGAAATCAATGTAAGGTATTGCCAGTGATGTAAAATGCTTCATGTGTTTGTAAAATTTGTACGAGTCGGTTTTTATGATATCAACATGTGCTTCAGGATCAATGTTCTGGAGCATATTCTCTGGCGTTTGATCTCTCCATCTTGTGACGGACTCGCGCATTTGCAACGGTTTAGTTGTAATTGATCGATTGGGATCCACCATCACAACTCTTACGGAATCCACATCGTTTAATGTTTGGGCAAGCACCGTATTCCCTTTGGGAGTCCATTGTACGGACCAAATCGCCTCTCCCACATCGGTAATTTGAACTGACTCTCCTGCTGTAAGATTCACTGTCCACAAGTTGGGTGAGGAACCGGCGTGTGAAGTATAGGTGATCTTAGACCCATCGGGATGCCATACAGGTAAGTAATCCACTTCCGGGTTGGTGGTGATTCTTTCAGTCTCTCCGCTGGCCACATCCAGAATGAAAATGTCACAATTCCCATTGGGGGCTGAAGCAGCGTAGGCGATTTGTTTTCCATCTGGCGACCAGCGAGGAGTCAAAAGTTGTGTATCGTTCTCAAATTGGGTGATGGCCTGTTTCCCGGAACCGTCAGGCTTGATGGTGTAAAGATTAGCAATTCCGTTATGATGCGCCACAAACACAATCTGTTCCCCATCGGGTGACCAGTCGGGATGAGCAGCCCGAAGGTCTTTAGTAAGCCACTGACCCTTTCCCGTTTCTGTATCCACTACCCGTATATCCCATATCATGGATCCGTATTTGCCATAACGATATTTAGGATAAATCAATTGTGTCCCATCAGGTGACCAACGGGGAGAAGATCCAATTTGACCGTGGTCAATTTCCTTCACGTCGTATTTAACCTTTGGTTTTTTCTTCTTCTTGTCCTTTTCCTTTTTCTTAAACCACTGGAGGAATTTATACTCTTTTGGTTTCGTTGTATCCCTGATGGCAATAAACAAGGATTGATCCCATTGATCTTTATCATCCCTCCCCACAATCGCAATTTTCATACTGTCCGGAGAAACAGCAAATCTTGTTGCATCCTTTACTGGGAGAGATACAATTTTCCCCACATCTTCAAAAGACTCTTTTTGAGCTTTATACCCATAATAATAGGTGTTCATGAGGCGGCGCCAGTCTTCCTCGAACTGATCGAGCTCGATGCCTGTTACATCATTGAAGGCTTTCTTGAACTGGAACAGTTTCAGCTTGTTGCGATGATGGATAAGCTTGACGATGGTAGAGTCACCAAATCGATCTGCCCAGTATTTCATCTTGGAAAAGCCGTCGTGGTGGGGATCCATGTGATCCGTTTTATTTTTCAGAATGTGCCATTTGTGAGAGATATCTGCCCGATATGGCCGCCACCGCTCTGTGTAGTACTCTGCCATCCCCTCCCAGAACCATAGGGGAGTGCGCGACAATAACTGACTCCACGGTTCCCACATCCATGTTTTCAGGGAATGGAATAGAGCGGCATGTTGCAACTCATGAGCGATCACCTGGTAGAGCCATTTTTCATCTTCCAGCCAGATAATTGCATCGTTCTGATCCACCCAGATGAAGACCATACCCGTGAATATGGCATACCCGCTCATGATTTCATCCTCAGCCGTAAACGTGATATCCACTCGGGGCATGGATTCCAATCTCAACTGTTCAAGAAGCGTGGTCCGTACCTGTTCAGCGATACTGGCACCCCGCTTTGCAATTTCTTCTATCCCATTATGGTAATGAATGTTGAAATGCTCAGTTTCAATAGTCTCCCATGTAAGTTCCGGGTGAGTACGATTTGTCCACATCCATGTTCCCTGGGGTAAGGCTACACGCAACAGGGAAAAATAAATTAAAATATAGAGTAATGATTTTTTATTAGTCATTGTTTGTATCACCTAAATTGATCGAATTTATGCCAACTTTTAAAGAACATGTGTATTCTTATAGAGTTGTTATCATTACTAAAGATATTACGTCTTGTCACGAGGACAAGTTAACAACTTATCCTACGCAAATTGCTCAATTTAGGTATCACTTATTTATTTCAAAATGGAATATCAATAAAAATTCCTACTCCCCAAACGGAATACTACTTATCATCTCCGGGACGATCGCCTCGGGCTGTTTTACCTCAACTTTCCTTTCAATAATTCCAAGCTTAAATCTCAACCATATTATGGACACTCCCGAGGATAAGATAACCGAAATAATCATGGCAATCCACACCCACTCAATTGATTTCCCCATGATGAATACAAACAGATAAGCAAGAGATACACTAATGGCAAGCACCCTTAAAAATGTAAGGATAAGCAATGGCATCCCGAATCCCAATCCCTGCAATACCCTTCCGCTTGTCATCCCTATGGCAATAAAGGGGTAAGCAAACACAATATATCTAAGATACTGTGCTCCCAGACTGAGAATAGAGGTATCGTCTGTAAACATTCCCATGAGGGGTTGTGCAAAGATGAAGAATATTGTTCCAAGAGAAATACCAATGAGAGCAGACCGGCTCATCCCATAAAAAATAATATTACGCAACAGGTTCATCCGTTTTGCTCCATAAAACATCCCGACCAGCGTAACCAACCCTGTGGTAATAGAAATAACAGGCATCAAAAAGATGTGATCGATACGAGCGGCAGCCTGGTAGGCAGCCACAGCATCACTGGAAAAGGAAACGAGTATCCTGTTAAATGCTCCTCCTCCCAGTGACATGATAATCATTGAAAATGAAGCAGGAAGTCCAATTTTAAATATCTTAGCAAGGATTGTTTGTGAAAAGTGAAAATCCTTCATTGCAAACCGTATGTAGGCATGTTCTTTTACAAAGAGCAGATAAATATAGATAAGACAGACAACTGCCTGACTCATAATGGTAGCTATCGCCGCTCCTTTTACCCCCATATGAAAGACAAAAATAAAAATGGGGTCAAGTATGATGTTTAATATTGTGCCGCTTCCCTGGATTACCATGGGAGTTTTCATGTCTCCTTCCCCAGATAAGATGGAGCGGAAAAAGATCGACAATACAACAAAAATATAGCCTGAAGCCATAACTTTAAAATAGTTCCACGCTAAGGGAAGGATTGTTTCGGGAACCCCCAGTAAGACAAGCATTTGTTCTCCCCATCTCAGCCCGACAAATGTGATGAATATGGCACACACAACACCTAACACTACCGCATGTTCTGCACTATTGTCGGCACTTCTTTTATCCCCCGCCCCGATAAATTGAGCGATCACTGCTGTAACACCGGAACCAAGCCCAAAAATGAGTCCCAGTCCCAAAAAGACAAGTGGCATATTAAAAGCCAGTGCAGTCAGGGATGCAGCATTTATTTTACCTACAAAAATCATATCAACGATCATGTAAACGGTTTGAACCATCATCCCAAACATCATAGGTACAGATAGCGTCCATAGGGCTTTTCGAGGATTGTCGATAAAATTCTGTAGTCGACTGGACTTTGACTCGGGGTTCATAGGATGGGGAGTTTATTCAGTTAATTGGGAAACTACAAAAGGATTTTCATCTCATACGAAAATATCATATGACTTCTACGTCGAAACAATAAGCCACAAATAGGGGGGCTATCAAAATGAATACTTCAGTCCAATAAAAACATGAGAAAAATCCTCGAGCCGATTGAAAAAATTATCGCTTCCAGAGTTGCCGTCGCCAATGAATTCATTCAGACTTATTTCAATGTTCCAGTTCTCAATAGGTGAATACTCCAACCCCAACCCAAACATGTAACCTGTTTCTTCCAGACTAATAAAGCTGAATGCGCTCAGTTTCAGCCTGTCATCCATCAAATTGCCTGTAGCTGTGAGCATTAGTGCTTGATCTACAAACATGGCAAAGGGGGTGCCCATGCCTGGTTGGAAAGTCTCTTTGGTTATGGAAATCACTTGTTGAGTGGTTTGATCCAGAGTTTCTCCTTCAACACTAAGAATCGAATTCCCGATGAACTGTCCCACGAGACTCACATCAAAGAAGCCGGTATATTCTGCCTGCAAGACATACTGCAGATACTCAACTTCAGGTTTGAACGTCACTGCCCACGCTTTATCATACTCATTAGATGTCTTGAAATAGGCAGTTTCTCCCCTTACAGTTATTCCTCCGATGAATGAAACAAAATCCAAACCCAATACGTCGGTGCTTCGATATCCGAAGTGTGTCACTGGATTACCAGCGTATCCGAAATCCAAGCCCACCAAGCTAAAGATCCGGTCGTGTCCTTTGAAATACGAAAGCGAAACATCGCTTTCAAAAATGGAGGTTTGCAGTCGAACTCCAAACTCCAATGGAGCATCTACTTCAACAATGAATTCCCGGGGATCGAACGCATCCTCGGATTGGAAGAGCGGGAAATCTGGCTCACCGAGAACCAACCTGTTTCCCTGATGCTCCGGAATCACCACCGCTTCGATCTGCCAGTTTCCAAGATATGCATTCACCGCAATAGAGAGGGAACCGATTTTGCGATCCACTCCAGGTAGAAACAGGTAATAATAGTCATAAGCCGACAGATTGTCCGTGGGATTGTTTCCATCAGCGGCACCCCATGCAAAGATCTGTTTCCCCAGTCGTACTTCTCCAAAACTTGGATACCACGCGAGATAGGCTTCCCGTAAATCCGAGGTGAGCTGAGGATCTGACCAGCGGGTTTCTATCGCCCAACGAGTTTTGATATCAAAATCCCGCCAGGTATAACCCAACTCCATATCTACCAGTCGAAAAGGAAGGGAGATCTCAGAACCATCTGAAATCCGGTAGAGATTAGAAGGGTGAATTGAACCTGAGTATTCAATTTGTGCATTTAGTAAAAGTGGTGCTAATAATAACGGAAAAAGATGTTTCATTCCCTATCTTCTGATCTCAATAATCAATAGTCATTATTCAATTTCGTATCATGACAAGCATCATTTTGAACCTTACCTTCGCTTTCAACGCATGTGGTTCATTGGCTGGAAGTATAATCATCTCACCACTGTTTAAATTATGTGATTTGCCTGAAATAATCACCTCAGCCTTTCCATCCAATAAAAAGACCAGAGCATCAAATGGCGCTGTATGCTCGCTTAAACCTTCTCCTCTATCGAAGGCAAAGAGTGTTACGGTGCCTGTTTTACTCTTTAAAATTGTTTTGCTTACAACCGATCCCGACTGGTAATCTATAAGTTGTTGCGCATTCTGTGGTCTGTTTAAGTTATTCATATTGTTCCTTTCCAATAGCTCTGTTCTAAATACTGACTGATCCGTCAGCTGACGGATGATCATTGTAAGGAGTAAAGACGTTATGTGTGCCTTCGGTGGGCATGGAACCTGTATAAGCGGTTTTGGAGATCATTGGTTTTATTTAGTGTCTGAACGAAAAGTCCAGTTTAGAAAAAGATGTCATCTTTACCGCCAATTTTCCTATTGTTCGACGAAGATCTTATGAACATTCAATCCAAAAGATGACATCTTTCTTCATCTGGTTTTTTGTTTTTCGGTCAAGCTCTATTTAGGTAAACGCTTTAAATACTTCTCCTGGAACTGGCTATCCTCAATACCTGTATCCACCTCGATATTATCAAATGTAAGTAGAGTGGAATGTCGTTTTATCACATTTTCTACGAAAATCTCTTTAAGAACGATGTAATTTTTGATATTCTGTTGTTTGAACAATTTTGTTTTAAAAAGTCTTCCTGTTCTATCATACGATTCTTCTTTTACTATATTATAATCTTTCTTCGTTACCCAGGTTACGTGCCTGCTGTAGGTGGATTTCACTTCCGGTTTGGGTATCGATTCTAAAATATAGCAGTCCTGGTTTTGAATCTCTTCCTGTCCTAAAAGTTTATAAAAGTATTCATCCAGTTCTCGATTGGTCATGTCTTCATAACTCAAGTCAGATCCCATAAAAGAATCTCCTTTTTGTTTGGATGCAATACGCCGGACCTTCTTAAAAGCCGGGAGCCACAATCGCATCTCATCGTCTTTCCCCGTGTGTTCAATCTTTAAAAAAGCAACACCTTTATCGTCCTTTGGAGAAAGAAACCAAATCATCTGTTTATTGCCTCCATCCTTTGACACAGAATGAAGGACGGATGAACGAGTTTTCCCTTTCTTATTCGTTAATACCATCGTGAGATCGACTATCATATCTTTTGGGGTTTTACGCTCGTCCACCAATTTGGCTATGTCATAGCCTGTTTGGCTGAAAAGAAAAACAGGTAAAAATAGTGTGATCAAATTTCTCATAATCGTTCCCCTTGTCTAAGTGTATGATTGCATGGTTGTATGGTCGTTATTCATGCATCCATCCATTCATTCTATGTTATATCTGGCAAGTAATTCAGAAATTTGATAATCGGATTTCCATTCACCCTTCGATTTAAGTTTACTTAACAATGATATATTATAACTGATGAGTTTATTTTCAAGTGAATAATGCAAGTTATCATATTCATCGAACCATTCTGAATTGATATCATCAGCAGCTACAAGGGCTATTATTTGTGTGTAGTTTTCAGCCAGTGATGAAAGTGCAATTGAAGTATATTGAATAGTTTCTTTCAAATACCTACGGGAATAACCTTCTGCAATATTTGAGGGAACTGAAATACCAGAATCTTCTATTTGTGCCTTAGTTTTATATGAGACATTCGTTAACTGTTTTATCTTTTTCTTCGTTAAAGCGAACAATTGAATTGCTTCATTACATACTTCAAGTTTTCGATACCCCCGATTAATGTTTTTATTTCTGTTTAAATATTTATCAATATCCGCCATAACTATTGGTTCCTTCCTTTAATGATTGCATAACTGCATGGTTGTCTCGTTCCAAAGGAACCCCTCTCGGATAGAGACTCCTTCGGAGCATGATTGTATGGTTTTATGGCTGTTATTCATTCATCCATGCATTTATACAACCATACATACTTTATTCCCCATACAAGTTCTCTTTCAGTAATTCCATCAGTGATGCCAGAATTGTCAATGTTCCTAAAGAACAGGAAACCATAGCAAAGACCATTAAGCCACCAATGTATTGAAGAGGAAGAAACGTTGAGAAAATGAGCGCTCCAAAAGCCATATTGGATCCTGCATCCAATAATATGGGATAACCAACATCATCCACAACTTCTCGACTGATACTTTCTTTACTTACCCCATTCCTTGAAAAATTCCTGAACTGGGCAATATAGTGGATGGCAAAATCGACCCCTACCCCGATAATAATGGAAGAAAGAATTGCAGTGACATGGTTCAGGTGTACTTTAAACAATCCCATCAACCCAAAATTCAAAATAATAGCGGAAGTCAACGGGATGACAGATAACAATCCCCATTTATAAGATTTATAAAATATCCATGCAATGATAAAAATAACGAAAATGGAGGCGATCATACTCGTTAAAGACGATTGAATCAGTAGAATGGAAAAATCACGCATAATTACCAGCAGACCTGTCGTTTCCGGATTCAGGTTTCCTTTGATATTTTCACGAACATATTCTTCTACACCCCGCACAAATGTGATAATTCTATCCGTAGAAACGGTTCTCATCATTGCGGTAATTACCCCTGTCCGGTAATTATAATCCACCAGTGCATTAAAATCTTCAGGATCTCCGGACATGGTATAGAGCGTAAACAGATTGTTCACTTTACCTGCAGAATCAGGAATGACTTCATAAGCAGGATCGTCATCCATCACCACCCGGTGCATCTGTTTTACAACATCGGCAATAGAGATTGTCGTGGTAACTTCCGGATATGTTTCCATGTATTTCTGGATAGCCAGCAAATCGTTGAGGGTTTGGGGATTTTTCATATTTCCTTCTGTTCGAACAACCAGATTCAACGTCCCTGTCATTTCCTTATCAATAAATTCGATGCTCTCCCTAATAGGATTTCCAGGTTTGAAGAATGTGATGAAATTAATTTCGACTTTCACCAGAAAAATGCCAAAAACTCCAATAAGAACAATGACCAATCCAGCTACAAGAACTTTCCTGGGATGTTGTAAAATCTGTCTTCCAAATCTATGAATGACTCTTTCCAAAAAGCTGGCGTGAGTAACGGCTTTCGAGTCTGTTTTCCATTTTTTTAGGATGATTAGGGATGGGAGATAAGTAGTAGAGAGAAACCATGCCCAGACAATACCGAAAGAGATGCTGATCCCATAACCCGTCATGGGTATAATGGGAGTGGTCGTAAGGATAGAGAAAGCCGCTGCGGTTGTCAAAGATGTTAAAAAGATTGGTAACATGAGGGTATTCATGGTAGCATTGACGGATTCTTTCACATCTTTCCTTTTTCGCATCTCACGTAAAAACTTGGTTAGAATATGGACGCCATCCGAATTGGCTATGGTCAATAAAATGATTGGCATAGAGGTGTTTACCATAGTAAAAAAGAATCGAGATGAACCTGTCCAATGGACAATCCAGCCCATAAATCCCATCATACTGACACCTGATAAGAAAATAACCGATAACACCATCCCAACCGCTGAAATGTTTCTCAGATTCGCCAATAATATCAGAATCATAATCATTAATCCAATCGGCATCAGCATTTTGACATCATCACGAATCAATTCCGGCAACAGACCGGTAATGTAAGGTTGGCCTCCGAAATGAACTTCAAAATCAGTAAGATATTTATCAGAAACTGAAATTACCCTGTTTGCCAGAATGTTGTTATTAACCCCAGTAATAGGACGGATTACAACATTTGTAAATTCACCTGTACGACTGATTACTCGAGTTTTAATACTTGGATTTCGCTCCAGGTAGTTAGCGATATACTGAATCTCTTTCTCGATCAGGTCTCTCGCCGGTTGGAGATCGCTCACCATCATAAATCCGTCTTCACTATCAATTCGGTTCAAGGTAGCAATGGATATGACTTCATCAATCTCCGGCAAATCCTCTAAGGCGTAAGATACATCCCATAGGGCTGCAAGGATTTCCCTGTTTATAGCGAACTCTCCTCGTTTCCCAAAAGTGATAAACATCATATCGATAGACCCAAACTCATCCTGAACCTCATCCCATAGTACGCGGGAGGGGATATCTTCAGGAAGCATCTTCATTATATCATCGTCAATCACGACCCAACGAACCCCTGAACCAACAATAACTGTCAGTAGGATAGAAAAGATTATCACTTGCTTCGGGTGACGAATAGACTGAGAGATAAACCAATTTTTAATTTTATGCGCCATGTTTGAGTAAGGTTAAGTAGACGTTATTCCGGAATATCAGTTATGTGTAACTATTCAACCTATTTGCCGGGAAAAGGCTAAGGCTATGAATTGACGATTGACGATTGACAATTGAAAATCCTGAGCCTTTGCCTGCGCCTTCTTGTCCCGTAGGGAGCTTGTGACCGTACAGGAAGCCTAAATAGTTACGTTATGAAAAGATTGCCTCTAACTTATCCATCGTATCCCGATCCACAGAAAGCTCAGATGCCTGCAGGTTCTCATCCAATTGCTCAATCGAAGTAGCGCCAATAATGGCTGAAGAAACCTCTTCCTTCCTCAGAACCCAAGCCAGGGAAAGTTTTGCTAATGAGGTCTCCAGTTCATCCGCTATTTTATGAGCTTTGTCTACCTTCTCCAGATTTTCTTCTGTGAGATACCGGGACATAAATTGGCCCCCTGGTTTATCACTCCGACTCTTAGATGGAGGACGTTGCCCTTTTTTATATTTACCTGTTAAAACACCATGAGCCAGGGGAGAATAGACAATATTTCCAATACCCGATTTCCTGCAGAGAGGAAAGAACTCTCTTTCCGCATCCCTTTCCAACATGTTGTAACAGGGTTGATTGGAGATAAACCTTGGATAATGACACCGGTTAGAAATATCGAGTCCTTCTTGGATTTCAGCAGGACTAAAGTTAGAACAGCCCACATACAACACCTTTTCCTGTCTTACGAGGATATCGAGCGCTTCCAAACTTTCCTCTAAAGGAACCTGTTTATCCGGTGTATGAAATTGATAAAGATCGATGTAATGGGTACCCAATCTTTTTAAGCTGGCGTCACATGCCTGGAGAATATGTTTTTTGGATAATCCTGCTCCAAAGGGACCATCATGCATTCGCCCCATGACCTTTGTGGCAACAACAACTTGATCTCTTGGAAGATTTTTTAATGCTTTCCCAAGTATGACCTCAGATTGCCCCTCGGAATAAACATCTGCCATATCAAACAAATTAACTCCGCAATAAAAAGCATGCTCGATGAGGCGAACGGAGAGTAGTTCATCAACATGACCTCCCAACGTTAGCCAACCCCCCAAACTAATCTCAGAAACCTGAAGCCCCGAATTTCCTAATTGACGATATTTCATAATATCACTGCTTTCTTCTTTTCTAGTGTCATGTCAAATATAAAATGTCCTATGCAATGGTGAAAAGAATGGAAATAACTACCATCGTAAAAGGTACCATTTGAAAAAACACAGAAAAAATGATTCCACTCCTAACGGAGTTGCTTATTATGATTGATCAAATTACTATAAATATTTCATACCTACGGTGTTTTTTAAAGGAGAAAATAATCTTTGTTTGCCTGAACTCCGTTAGGAGTGGAATATTTATAGTGATTTGGTATTTGTATTTCGATTAACCCCAGCGGGGTGATATATTTCTTATGAAAGATGATGGTGGACACAACACTAGTTTAAAAACACAGCTACGTCCCATCCGTCAGCTGACGGATCCCTTTAGGAGCAGGTCTCTCCGTGGGAGTCCTCCGTGACCTATTGAGAAATTCCCTGCCTGTCGGCAGACAGGCCTGCTTGACCCCGATTTAATCGGGGGCGATACAGTAACATAATCACAGCTTAAATTACAAAGGTGAGAAATTTACAATATTGTAGAAAATCCAATACCAATGATAGTCCCACCGGCTCCGTTGTAACCCAAACCAAGATCTACCGTAAGATTATCTGTCGCATAACCAAATCCGAAGGAGGTCCCCGCAAGATAAGTTTCCCAAAGGATATTAGTCCCCAGGTCAAATTTTCGGCTTGAGGTCCCCCAGCGAAGGGTGAAATTGTATGGAAGTGTAAATTCTCCTCCAAGGCGAACAATTCCATTTTCCATACCCTTCCACCATGTGCCTTCTACTGATAAATCCAATGGCAGATGAACCAGGGATTTTAACACTCCAATATTTATAGTGGCAGGGAGAGGTTCTTTATACTCTGTATATGAATTGAACGTAATTCCCATATTTTTTACACTCAAACCAAGTTTGGCTCCAAATGTGTCTATCTTTAAAATTGTTCCTGCCGTAATCAGTCCCAGTGTGGCACTTACATTATCCACCTGACTATAAAACACGCCCATGGTAAGTCCCACATCAACGGAGGAAAAAAGCGCCTGTGCTATTGAAACACTGATCCACGTATCACCCGCGCCAAACTGCCCTGTTTTTACGTTATCTATGCTTCTTCTGTCAAAGGTGCCAAACCCTACATGCCTCAGTGAGACTGCCCCCATTCTGTTTCCCACAGGTAGACGCCATTCAACCACTTCCGATTGGATGTCTGCGGGATATCGGATGACAGATAACAGTAATGTCTGTGGATTGCTCTGTAGCAGCGCCGGATTCATTGCGGTAATATCCATTCCTCGTCCATCCGCCACACCTGTTCCCGACATACTCAATGTTCGGATATGATAAGCAATCTCCAAAGAACCATAACTTCTCTGCGCGTACACAGCATTTGCTAAGAGAATGGCGAAGATTATCCCTTTTGGTCCTAACCCGCATTTCTCACCAACAAATCTACTCCGACGGCGGATGTGTTCACGACTACTATGTTTTCCTCGAAAAATGTACTCGACGTACTGTTTAGTACGCCTCCATGCATTTTTCTTTGTAAGCCTCGTATTCACAAACACTTTCACTCCCGAACAATCGGGACTACGATTCTTGGTGAGAAATACGGGCTAATTTAAAGCAATGATATGGGATCCACATCCACATGTAAATTCACCCCTTTTCGTCTCTTCATTCGTGAAGAATTTAACAGGTTTTTCTTTAGAAAATTATGAAGTGTTGTGCCGTTTCTGTCTTTTTCTTTGGGAGATTTAAAGATAATCTGAAAGCGATAGTTTCCACGTATCTTTTCAAATGGACAGGGTGCAGGTCCAAGTACTTGCAATGACTTAGGTTTTTTTTGCAGACTTTTTGTGAACTCATTGGCAACCTGCCTCACATTTCCTTTATCTTTTCCGGAGAATTCCACTCTTGCCATCCAACTAAATGGAGCATAGTCAAGTTCCCGCCGTTCGCTGAGACAGATATTATAATATTTTTTCAGATCGAGGCGGGCAGCAGTTTTGATGACCGGGCTGTCAGAATTATTTGTCTGGATAACCACCTCCCCGGGTTTTTCTCCTCTCCCCGAACGACCAGCCACCTGATAAATAAGTTGAAAGGTTCGTTCTCCCGCTCTGAAATCCGGTAAAAAAAGACCGGTATCCGCATTGATAATACCCACCAGAGTCACATTATCAAAATCGAGACCCTTGGCTATCATCTGTGTTCCTAATAACACATCATAAACTCCATCACCAAAATCTCTCAGGATATGTACGTAGGCTCCCTTTTTCCTGGTGGTATCCCAGTCCATTCTCACCAGACGCATTTGGGGGAAATATTCCACCAGGGCTTCTTCCACTTTTTGTGTCCCGATGCCACCCAACATTAACCGGGATCCCTGACATTCACGACAGCTTATGGATGTGGGCTTTTCAAAATTACAGTAATGGCACCTGAGAATATTTCCTACTTTATGGTAGGTTAACGAGATCTGACAATTCCGGCACATTTCCACATACCCACAATCCCTGCACGACACAATGGGAGAAAAACCCCGCCGGTTCTGTAAAAGAATCACCTGTTCCCCCTTTTTTAGACGATCCTCAATTTTATCCTTCAACAGGCGAGAGAAAGGTGTTTTGTAATCTTCTGTTTTTTTCCGTTCTTCGATCATGTCCACCATATGAACCTGTGGATATTTTGCTCCTCCGAATCGTCTTTTCAATCTCAGATAATAGATCTTTCCAACCACCTGATTGTAGTAGGATTCCATACTCGGTGTTGCGCTGGAGAGGACGGTTAAAGCGCCACTCAATTTCCCCCGCATGAGGGCAACATTCCGGGCGTGGTATCGAGGGGCGGGACTTTCTTGTTTATAACTGCTTTCCTGCTCCTCATCGACAATAATGAGACCTACATTCTTGAGAGGTGAAAAAATAGCGCTTCTTGCTCCCACCACTACCGAATAGGCACCGGAACAGATTTGCCGCCAAGTCCATGCCCGCTCTGCCGGTGACATTTGACTGTGCCAGATAGCTATCCTGTCACCGAATTCTGCTTGAAACCTCCCTGCAATCTGTGGCGTCAACGATATCTCCGGCAGCAGGATAATTGAAGCTCGTCCTTTTGATTCCGCCATTTTTGCAAGTTGTAAATATATTTCCGTCTTCCCGCTTCCCGTCACACCATGCAGGAGAAATGATTGGAACCTCTTTGCATCCATAGAATCTGACAACCGGGTAATGACTCCTTGCTGCTCTTTCGTGAACTTTACTTCCTTTGGTCGGGGGAAAAGTGAAAGGCTCGATAAATCAGGGATTCTTGGCACCTTTTGTATGGAAACATATCCTTTTTTTTCAAGAGCATTACAGATCGATGATACATTTGTTACAATCCGGTTCAAATGAGCTACTGGAATTGTTCCGTCTCTTTCTAACAAAAACCGCATCACCTTGAATTGAACCGGCGCATTTTCGGAAAGATTATCCAAATCAGTTTGTGAGATGGTTCCTGCATGAACCATTAACTGTTGCATGGGTTTGTAGGACAAATTCAGCTGTTTTGGAACCGCTGTTGACATCACCTGCCCGATTGGGGTGAGGTAGTAGTCGCTTACCCAGTTCAAGAGCTTCCAGAGGGTGGCATCGAATATAGGGGTTTCATCCACTACCGATTTTATGGATAGGATTTTCCCCTTGAATTTTGTTTTTTTAAAAAGGGAAACTACCACACCCTGGTCAGTTCGCTTCCCAAACGGCACCCGGACTCGTACCCCTACCTCAACGGTGTGTTCAAGTTTCTCGGGAATTCGGTAGACAAAGACCTTATAGCTGGAGATGGGAAATGAGATATCGGCAAACATATCCCTCTAAAATAGAGGGAGAAGGATGAAAGTGCAACAAAAAACCCTGCATATTGGCAGGGATTTTAGGATAAAGACTATCGGAGTTACCTTTTTAATTTCTTGTAAAAGTTTTCATGTAAACCAAAGGTAATATAAACAAGGTGTTTTCTTTCACATCATAAGAAATAAGAGACAATGATTTTCAATCAATCACACCGAATGTGTATTTCTTTCCAAGGCCTGCTTCAATTTCCTTTTTTGCCTCTAAAGTTTCCCTAATGAAAGATAATGGCAAATCCGGGTATTCCTCTAAAGCTCTAATTTACGATAAATATCTTTTCTGTGAGCAATCCGCAATAAATACAAATTGTCCGTATCAAAAGAGAAAACCATACGATAGTCACCCTTTACTACAACTCGAAAGATACTGTTAAATCCTGTCAATTTGTGAACATTTAATTGCGGATTAAAGATGTCATCCGCTAGTATTTTTGATATATTGAATGCTTTTTTTTGAATCGATTGAGGTATCTTTTTAATGTCTTTTCCAAATCGGTTTGTCTTTAGAATTGCCCTTTTATGTGACGAAGTCTTCAAAACTTTTTACCTGCTCTATACGTCCGGCTTTGACATCTTCCTGTGCCTCTCTTAAACCATTTAGGTAATCTGCCTTATACAAGTCACTTGGTGAAACCATTTTTTTTATAAAGTTTTGAAAAGTATGATAAGCCTGTAAAACTTCTGTAAGCTCCTCTTTAGAAATTTGAATTGTAATGTTTCCCATAACTTTGTCCTTTTTTAATCTGTTTTATCTTCCATATATTTTTATCGACATACATTTCATAATCAATATTACACACAACGTTAATACAAGGAAACTAATTTCATTGTAAAAATGTTTGTTTGCTTTAATGACTATTTAGTAAATAGCACCAAAATAGCTGGTGGTTTACTTCGGAATCTTATTCCGTGAGGTCCGGATACTTACGCTTTAATAACATACACCTTAACTTCCACTTCCACATCATGGTGAAGCTTCACCGGAATGTTGTAGATACCTAAGGCTTTGATGGGTTCATCCAACAAGACATCTTTTTTGTTCACATCAATTCCCTGTTTTTTCAGAAGCTCCGCAATGGTAATGGCTGTAACGGAGCCAAAGACCCTGTCTTCTTTCCCTACCTTAACAGGGGCTGAAAGTTTAAGTTTTGACAGCATATCAGCTATCGCTCTGGCTTTATCTGCTGCCTTCATTTGCTGGAAATCTACCTTCTTCTTCTGTGCTTTCACCATGTTGATGTTTCCTTGAGTTGCAGCAACAGCCATCCCCTTAGGGATAAGGTAATTCCGGGCGTATCCCGGCTTTACCCGGATGATATCTCCAACATCACCTAATTTTTCTATCTTCTGACGTAATATTACATCCATCCTACTTACTCCTTCTAACCGGTTTAACCGAATTCTTCACCTGTGTATGACAAGAGAGCAATGTTCCGTGCCTGTTTAATTGCTCTCGTTAACTGACGTTGATGCTTGGAACAGGTCCCAGTCACTCGTCGTGGAATGATTTTCCCCTGGTCGTTAACAAACTTCCTTGTCAGCTTAATATTCTTATAATTTATCGTCAGGTCACGATCTTCGCAAAATTTGCATATCCGCCGTCTTCCAATAAATCCCATAACCTTTTCCTCCGTTATGCTTTTGTTGATTCTTCTTTTTTAATCTTTTCTTTCTTACTCTCTACTTCCCTGGTAGGAACAGACGAATCGTGTCCGTTTCTGGATGCAGGCTCCTCTTCCAATCGAATGGTCATATAGGCAAGGATAGATTCATTTAGCTCCATCCAACTGTTGAAGGATGCTAATTTCAACGACTCCATGCTGTACTGTAGCATCATATAAGTACCATATTTCTGCTTGTCCACAAGATAAGCCAATTTTCGCTTCCCCCAGACATAGGAATTGATAATTTTTACATCCAGCCGTTCTTCTACACGTTGATCCACTTCCTGCCGGACTTTTTCCAGTCTATCTTCCTCATAGTCAGGATGAACTATATACAGTGTTTCATAATATCTCAAAGTTTTATCCTCCTCTTATTAATAGTCACTAAGAACACTAATATTCACTAATATTTCTGTATTGCCTACCTGCCGCCTGCCTGTCGGCAGACAGGTCAGGCAGGGAATTTCAATGTTTATCGACGACATTCGTGATGCGTGATACGTGAAACGTGATGCACCTAACCACTGCTGTGTATGGTAGGGAAGCATCCTTGCGGGGCACTCTACTATTCTACCACTCACCAGTTACCACTCACTACTTCGTCAGCCTGTGCCTTTTTCCGCACAGGGTCCTACGGACAAAGGATCCTTCGGACAATGAATTTGCTCAGCTATGTTCAAAAGCTCCTTCATGCTCCTTGTGACACCTCATAATGATTAAAACATGGGCGCTATCACCAGGGATACCACCGAAATTAGCTTGATCAGAATATTCAGGGACGGACCGGCTGTGTCTTTAAAAGGATCACCCACCGTATCTCCCACAACAGCAGCTTTATGGGTTTCCGACCCTTTTCCGCCTAAGTTTCCTGCTTCGATATATTTTTTGGCGTTGTCCCACGAACCACCGGCATTTGCCATAAAGATTGCCAACAGTACGCCGGTAACGGTCACACCCGCTAAGACGCCTCCCAACATCTCCGGATTTTTCAGTACTAACCCGAAGAACACCGGTGTGAGAACTGCCAGTAATCCTGGAGCGATCATCCGCTTAAGAGCGGCAGCGGTAGCAATATCCACGCACCGGGCATAATCCGCTTGGGCTGTACCTTCCAGCAGCCCCTTGATTTCCCGGAACTGTCTGCGGACTTCCTCGATCATTTCGAATGCCGCTTCACCTACAGCTTTCATGGCAAAGGACGAAAAGACAAAAGGCAACATGCCCCCGATGAGAAGTCCTGCCATAATAGTCGGATCGCTGATGTCCAACTCCAATTGCTTCCCCGTGACTACAGCCACTGTTTCACGATATGCCGCAAAAAGAGCCAAGGCTGTCAATGCAGCGGAACCTATGGCAAATCCTTTACCGATGGCGGCTGTCGTATTCCCCACGGCATCCAATTTGTCTGTTCTTTCCCGAACTTCAGCGGGAAGTTTAGCCATTACGGCACAACCGCCCGCATTATCTGCTATGGGACCGTAAGCGTCCACAGCCAGTTGAATTCCCGTAGTAGAGAGCATGCCAAGCGCTGCGATGGCAATACCATACAGCCCGGACAATTCATATGCCACAATGATTGCCAGCGCTATTGTCACTGTCGGAACTGCCGTGGAAACCATACCGTTTGCAAGTCCAGCTATTATGTTTGTTGCAGCTCCGGTTTCACTGGCTTTCGATATGTTTCGAGATGGATTACGATTCTCTGAAGTATAATATTCCGTAACTATTCCAATCACTACTCCTGCCACCAGACCGGCAATGGTCGCCCAGAAAATATCGAGACCGGTTACTACATTACCCCCCATAATTACAGCAGTTGGAACAAATTTTTGGATAATGAAATAGCTCACCACCAACATCAACACACTTGCACCATAAGTACCTATGTTCAAAGCAGTTTGAGGATTTCCCCCTTCCTTTGTCCTGATGAAAAACGTTCCGATAATGGACACCACAATGCCGGCTCCCGCCAGTATAAGGGGAAGCAGAACGAGATTACCAGCACCAGCCGCCGCTGCCAATACCATTGCACCAACGATAGATCCTACATACGACTCAAACAGGTCTGCCCCCATGCCGGCTACATCACCCACGTTATCGCCCACATTATCGGCAATGGTAGCAGGATTTCGAGGGTCATCTTCGGGTATTCCGGCTTCTATCTTTCCAACCAGATCAGCGCCTATATCTGCCGCTTTTGTAAAAATCCCACCACCTACACGAGCAAACAGAGCAATGGAAGAAGCTCCCATGGCAAACCCGGTAAGAAGCGTCACAACGTGTGACAGGTCAACATCATTATTAAGTCCCCCATAAAAATAAAAAAGCATCGACAGCCCAATTACACCCAAACCAACGACGCTCATCCCCATAACAGACCCACCGGCAAAGGCGACGGAAAGAGCTGCATTCAGGCTTGTACGGGCGGCTTGAGTTGTTCTGTGATTCGCTGCTGTAGCGACATACATTCCAAAAAATCCCGCAAGGGCAGAACAGGAGGCTCCAACTACAAAAGAAACTGCCACCAGACTTGTCCCCCGGGAAGCGTTACCCCAGGCTAAAAGCGCCCCAACAGCAATGACAAACACCGCCAGCACCTTGTACTCCCGGAAAAGAAACGCCATGGCGCCTTCTCTGACTGCTCTTCCAATCTGGATCATCGTCTCGTTTCCGGGGTCTTGTCTGTTTACCCAGGTTGACTTCCAAAACGCAAAAAGTAACGCCAGCACACCTGCCACAGGGATCAATACGAAGCTTCCCATTATATCGCTACCTCCTCTTCAATCCGATTATATTCAGACATCGTTTTCTCAATTCCTCGTTCCAATATAGATTCTACTGCATCCGCACCGCGATTAATCATTCTTTCCACAAGTCCCCTGTCCTTTCGACGAAATGGTTTAAGAACATATTCCTCTGCCGGGCGGGTATTGTTATCAGCTGCGATCCCCATCCGGATACGTGGGAATTTAGATTCCTCCAGATGGTAAATCACCGATTCCATCCCCCGGTGGCAACCATCACCCCCTTTGGGACGAATCCGCATAACACCTAAGGGAAGATCCACATCATCTACAATAATATGTAAATCCTCAAGTGAAATGTTCCAACGATCTCGCATTTCTTTAACTGGGATACCGCTCCTGTTCATGCCGGATACCGGTTTGCCTAATAACACCTTTTTTAGGGTATCCTTCGCATAAATATAGTCACCTTTTCCTGGTTTAAACCTCATACGCCATCGGCGAGCCAATTCATCTACTACCCAAAACCCAAAGTTGTGCTTGGTTCGGGCATATCGATCTCCCACATTCCCAAGTCCGATAAAAACAATCATTGCGAAGAACTCTCACTCTTCCCCTCTTCTGACGGTTTTTCTTCTTCAACCTCAACTTCTTCAACTGCCTCTGCTTCCTCAATCTCCAATTCCTCCTCAACAATCTCCTCTCTAGGAACCAAAACAGTAACAATTGTAACATCAGGATTTGTTAGTAATTCACTCTTGCCAAGGTCTAAATCCTTAACATGTATACTACTCCCCAAATCCAAGTCCGTCACATCGACTTCCGCAGATTCCGGGACATCAGTTGCCTGACAGCGTATGCTTAACTCCATAAGGTTCTGAGATAACATTCCACCACTGTTTTTCACTCCAATAGCCTCCCCGATAATAACGATCGGTATATTGATATCTATTTTGTCCTTTAACCGAATACCAAAAAGGTCGATGTGTAACACTTCGTCTGTTACTGGGTGATGCTGAATCTCCTTAAAAATAGCATGCAGCTTTTTACCACCGACGGTAACAGAAAACACCCGTGCATGGGATTGAAAAGCATTGTGAAGATGCTTCTTATGAATAAAAAATGGGATGGCTTTACTCTCGCCTGAATAAAATATACCGGGGATTTTCTCTTCTTTTCTCAAGCGTTTTACCGCCTGTTTCCCCAGCTCGGATCTTCTTTCTAATTCCAGTTTAAACTCTTCAACCATAATGTCCTCCTGTTAAAATTCGAATAATGCGCTAATAGATTCTCCATTATGAATACACCGAATTGCCGTAGCAAATAAATCCGCAACTGAAATAACTTCCAACCTGTCAAATCGGTGATCCTCAGGAATATTTAGTGTATTGGTTACAATAATTTTTTCTATTGGTGAGGAATTAAGTCGTTCCGCCGCCGGACCTGATAAAATTCCGTGAGTGGCAAAGGCGATGACAGAAATAGCACCACTTTCCATGGCTGCTTTTGCTGCGTTCAGCAATGTTCCCCCCGTATCGATTATATCGTCAATAATGATAACCCGTTTCCCTTCCAAATCTCCAATTAGATGAACAACTTCCGCTTTATTGGGAGCAGTGCGGCGTTTATCCACCAATGCAAACCCCACACCCAAATGTTTGGAATACGACTGACTCATAGGAGCGCTGCCTGTGTCTGGCGCAAGGATGACGGTGGTTTCTTGAGATATATTCAGTTGTCTCAAACGTTCAAAGATCACCTTTCTCGCGTATAAATGGTCAAAGGGGATACTGGTAAATCCCTGGATTTGGGAAGAATGCAAGTCCATTGTGAGAATTCTGCCAACCCCCACACTACTGATAATATCCATAATAGCTCTGGCTGAAATTGGGACCCTGGGCTGATCTTTCCTATCTTGGCGACCATACCCATAATAGGGAATTACAGCTGTCACCCGCATTGCTGATGCACGCACGGCAGCATCGATCATAAGAACCAGTTCGAGAATGTTTTCTGCGGGTGGGTTGGTCGATTGTATGATAAAAACATCTTCACCTCGGATGTTCTCCTGGAATTTAATCCACAACTCTCCATCACTAAATGACTGTATCAAAATATCTCCCAATGGAATGTTGAGATGTTCCACAACTTCCTGGGCAAAAGGTAAATTTGATCTTCCGCTAAAAACCTTCATTCTTTCTTTTTCCTTTCCTTCTTTTTTCTGCCGGGATAGGACTTCCCACCACCAAATCTCTGTTCAAGATTTTAATCGAAAATATCCGCAGGATCCTTTGTAGAAAATTATCAATATTCAATTTCTTAGCTGCCGGGCTAGGATTCGAACCTAGATTAACGGCTCCAAAGGCCGCGGTCCTGCCATTGGACGACCCGGCAAATCAATTGTGGATTTCGGATTCTTAAATGCGGAAAAATCCGCAATCCGCAATCGCAATTCTGTAATCAATTGGCTGGGACGGAGGGATTCGAACCCCCATTTTCCGGATTAACAGTCCGGTGCCTTGCCAATTAGACCACATCCCAAATACAAATTTTATTTTCGATTGACAATTTAATTCAAGCTAATTCATAACATCTGTTAAAGATTTACTAAAATCAATCGAAAATAGTCAATTAAATCGGGTGAGCTATAAATGTTTGGAAGGGAGGAGGAAAAAGAACCATTACTTTATGGGCATCTCTTTCTTCCTTGTAGATTCCAAACACAGTCGAGCCACTACCCGACAGACTGGCAAATTCAGCTCCGTTCTCCAACAATTGATCCTTTATCCTGCCAATCTCCGGATATGTTTGAAACACCAGAGGTTCAAAGTCATTCTCAAAAAGCTTTTCGACTTTGTGCCATGAGAAAGGCAACGAGAAATCTACCTTCTCATAAGCGGCGGCAAACTTACCTTTACGACTGTAATCAGACAAGTGATTTTTAACCTCCCTGTATGCCCACTCCGTGTCTATTTGAATGGGGAGTGTTACAAGTAAAATAGCTCCCATCGGTGGTGTAGTGACGGGAGACAGTACTTCCCCAATTCCCGAAGCCAATTGGGTCTCTCCCCGAATAAAAAACGGGATGTCTGCTCCAATGGAGTGAGCGATCTCCTCCAATCGCTTATTGGAAAGGTTCAAACCATATAATTTATTCATCCCTTTCAAAACTGTGGCGGCGTTGCTGGATCCTCCTCCTAACCCAGCGCCAATGGGGATACATTTTTTTAGATAAATCCTGATACCACCTAAATCCGGAAATCGTGCTCTTAATTCCAGATAAGCTTGTACACACAAATTGGATTCATCGGTGGGTGTATCACTGTTATCACAGGAGAACTGCCAGCCATTCGAAACTTTCTCAAGTTCAATAGTATCAGCCAATGAAATTTCCTGAAATAAAGTTTCAATGGTGTGATAACCATCTGGCCGTTGGCTTATAATTTTCAGACCAAGGTTTATCTTTGCACAGGAAGTAAAATCAGTTTTCGAAGAATTCAAAATCTTAGGATTTTGTTGATAAGGTAGCTAAAGATAGTGTGGCAACACCTTCTCCCCGACCTACAATCCCCAGAAAGTCCGTTGTCGTGGCTTTCACTGAAATACAATCGTTCTCCATTCTCAGAGCTTTGCACATTTTGGATTTCATATCAGGAATGTATGAACATATCTTTGGCTTCTGAAGGATCACCGTGCAGTCGATATGCACAATCTCAAATCCCTTTTTCCTGATTTCCTCGGCAGCTTTCCTCAAAAAGATCAAACTTGATACCCCTCTCCACGTGTCATCTTCACTAGGAAAGTACTGCCCGATATCACCTAAGTTTGCAGCACCCAACAAGGCATCCACAATTGCATGGCACAGCACATCGCCATCCGAATGACCCACCGACCCCTTCTCAAAGGGAATTTCCACCCCACCTAATACAAGCTTTTCACCCACCTCCAATCGATGGACATCATACCCAATCCCAACTCGAATCATGATAAAGCCCAAATCTTCGATAGACAATATTGGCTATGTTCTATGAACAGTATCAATTATCTCCTCTTTCTTGTACTATGTCTAAGCTAAGGTTTGATATTGGTTAGTTATTGGTTATTGGTAGCTGGTTATTGGTTATTGGTACTACCACTCCACTACTCACCAGCTACCACTCACCAGTTACTGTTCACCGCTCACCAATTACAACTAACCTTTTAACCAATTTTTTCAACGGGCATAGATCATACGACATTTAGGACAGCGCCACAATATTCAATCTTTCCTTCCAGATCGCCTTTGCCAATTCCCAATCCTCTTGAGTGGTAATCTTGATGTTAAGAGTGCTTCCCTCCACGATAGCGACACGTCCACCATTCATCTCAACAAGCTGTGCTTCATCCGTACCAATAATTCCTTTTTCATCTGCACTTTCAATAGCAGCTAACAAGACATCTGTTTTGAATGTCTGAGGTGTCTGTGCCTGCCAAATTCCCTCCCTTTCCAGAGTACTATTCACCACACTGTCATTCACTTTTTTGAGCGTGTCTTTTGCCTTTATTGCAACAATGGCGCCATCAAATTTCTCACACAGATTCACCGTTTCTGATATCCACACCTCTTTCACAAATGGCCTCACAGCATCATGTACCACAACCACATCATGTTGAGATGCCGCCACTTCTACTCCATTTCTTACACTCCTCTGTCGAGTATCGCCCCCCAAGACCACATAAACAGGTTTATTGAAAAACCCTGTTTTCACCTGATTATTTATCCAATCGATCCTATCCTCCGGAACAACAACAATTACTGAAGTGATAATTGTAGATTGCAGGAATGGTTCAAGGGTAGTAAAAATTAATGGCTTGTCGCCAAGCTGAAGAAACTGTTTTTTTTTATCGTGTCTGTTTAAACCGGACGAATCTCCGGAGAATCGCAATCCTTGTCCGGCGCCTGGAATGACAGCTGCTACTTTCATCGGTCAAATTAAAGGTGCGACGCACCTGAATATTCAAAATATGATAGGTTCGGGGAAATAAAAATTCCTATGCAATTGAATTATACAACAAGCATGGCGTCGCCATAACTCAAGAAACCATACTTTTCCCGCTTAGCTTCCTGATAGGCTCTCAGAACAAATTTTCGACCTGCAAAGGCGCTCACCATCATCAACAGAGTTGATTTTGGCTGATGGAAGTTCGTCACCAGAGCATCCGTCATTTTAAAATCATAAGGAGAGTGTATAAATTTATCCGTCCAACCCCGCTTTGGAGTAACTTGGAATCCGGAAACTACAACAGTTTCAAGAGCCCTCACCGTGGATGTCCCTACAGCAAAAATACGTTTTTCTTTTTCCCTGGCTTCATTAATGGCAATAGCAGTTTCCGGTGGTACTTCGAAATATTCCGAATCCATCTGGTGACGTGTTAAGTCCTCAACCTGAACGGGGCGAAATGTTCCCAGTCCGATGTGAAGCACCACATACATAATCTTCACACCTTTTTCCTCTATTTTCTTCAGTAATGTTTCTGTAAAATGAAGCCCAGCGGTCGGAGCGGCTACAGCCCCCCGTTTTTCTGCAAATACAGTCTGGTATCGCTCTTTGTCTTTCGGTTCGGCTTCCCGCTTGATATAAGGCGGCAGGGGTGAATGACCTATCCTGTCAATGATTTTGTAAAAATCCTCATCATCATATTCAAAGCGTACCACACGACCACCTGACACAGTATTATCAATTACATCACAATGTACTTTTTTAGTGAAATGAAGTTTATTACCAATTCTAACCTTCCGGGCTGGTCTCACAAGCACTTCCCACAGGTCGTTTTCAAGTTCTCTCAGAAGAAATACCTCCACAATTGCATCGGTACGATCTTTCACTGCGAACAGTCGAGCCGGAAATACTTTGGTCTTATTTAAAATCAACAAATCGTTCTTTTTTATGTAGTCGATAATATTGTAAAATCGCTTGTGTTCGATCGTTTTAGTCTTCCGATGCAACACCATTAACTTAGAATGGTCTCGCCGCTTGGATGGATATTCGGGTATCCTTGTACTGGGTAAAAAGTAATCAAAATCAGTTAACCGCAGTTTGATCCGCTTTTGAAATAGTGTCACTTTATTCTCCTTTTTAAAATAACGATTGTTGTTTCTGTGGGATTCCCAATCCAAGATATTTAAAGGTCAGGTCTTGAGCAATCCGTCCTCTTGCCGTCCGTTGAATAAACCCTTGTTTAATGAGAAAAGGTTCAAATACATCCTCGATAGTTTGTGCATCTTCTCCCAAGGCAACACTTAGGGAATTGATCCCCACAGGACCTCCCTGAAATTGTTCAACCAACACGCTTAATATTTTTCTGTCCATATCATCTAATCCCCTGTCATCAATACCCAGTTTATTTAATGATTCCCTTGCCACATCTATTGTAATGATTCCATCAGCCTTAACTTCCGCATAATCACGTGTTCTCCGTAATATTCGATTGGCGACTCGGGGCGTTCCGCGAGACCGACGTGCCAATTCATAAGCGCCATCGTCATCAATCTTCACATCAAGAATTTTGGCCGACCGCTGTATAATTTCTAATATATCTTCAGGTTCATAAAAATCCACCCTCATTACCACCCCAAATCTGTCTCGAAGGGGTGAGGTCAGATTCCCCAATCGGGTCGTAGCGCCGGTTAGTGTAAATGGTTCTAAATTTAGTTGAATACTTCGAGCGCTGGGTCCCCTGTCTATCATGATATCAATCCGATAGTCTTCCATAGCCGAATAAAGATATTCTTCCACCACGCTGCTGAGCCTGTGAATCTCATCGATAAAGATAACATCCCTATGTCGCAAATTGGTTAAAAGTCCTGCCAGGTCCGCCGCTCTCTCTAAAACAGGTCCCGAAGTCTGCTTCAAATTGACACCCAACTCCTTTGAAATAATATAAGCCAATGTTGTTTTCCCCAGACCTGGGGGACCAAATAGAAGGACATGATCGAGAGCTTCATTTCTCTTGCGGGAGGCTTGGATATATAGTTTTAAATTGTCTACAATCTCTTTCTGACCTATGAATTCATCAAAGGTGCCAGGTCTGAGACTTTGCTCTACTGCTAAGTCTTCTTCCTGTGGGGCTGGACTGATAATTTGAGGTTCAGTCATTAATGAATAATCTTGCCCGGTGGGCTCACCACATTAAAGTGATATGACAACAAATCGGTTCTGGATATAGTTAAAAACAACCTTAAATGTAATATCAGATCGAAGCGATTCCAAACTTGAAATATTAATCCCACGCCACACACGACATTATTTTTCAAAAGCCTGAGTGGTTACCGTATTATTTATTGGTGGGGTGAACAAAGTGATAATGCCCGCTCCACAACATTTAGGACATTAAACCCTAATTTTTCGTACACTACCGATCCTGGGGATGAGGCGCCAAACCTGTCAAGACCGATGATATCACCCGTATCACCCACATATTTCCTCCACCCTAAAGTTGAACCGGCTTCTATGGCAAGTTTGGGGATGTCTGGCGGTAAAATTAGTTTTTGGTAATCGTCGGAACTCTCCTCGAACAACTCCCAGCACGGCATGGAGATTACCCTTACATTAATCCCTCGTTCAATCAGTACCTCCTTTGCTGTAGTTGCCAGATGTACCTCAGACCCTGTAGCAATTAATATGACGTCAGGATTTCCCTCAGGCGGATCAGATAAAATATATGCCCCATTTGATACACCCTTATCGATTGAGAGCATATCTACATCTAAAATGGGGAGTTTCTGCCGGGTTAAAATCAGTGCTGTGGGCCCATCTAATTTAAGAGCCAGTTCCCAGGCTATGGCAGTTTCGTTGGCATCCGCAGGTCTGATGACCCTGAAATTTGGGATGATCCTTAGAGACATCAGTTGCTCCACTGGTTGATGAGTGGGACCATCCTCGCCAAGTTGAATGCTGTCATGAGTAAAGATAAAAATGATGTGGGCATTCATCATGGCAGAGAGACGCAGCGCAGGTCGCATGTAATCTGAAAATATGAGGAATGTCCCCGTGTAGGGTAGAATGCCGCCATGAAGAGCCATCCCATTAGAAATGGCGCCCATGGCATGTTCTCTAATTCCGAAGTGAATATTAGGACCCCACTTCTCGTTCAATCCAAATATAGACTTCCCTATCTGAAATGTTTTATTGGATGGAGCCAGATCAGCCGAGCCACCCACAAGATTCCCCACTTTTGAGGCGATAGCATTCAAAATTTTACCCGATGCAGCCCGTGTGGCCAGGAACCCATTTTCAGGTGAAAATCGTGGAATACTTTGCTCCCATCCCTCCGGCAATTTCCCTGACATGACCTGTTCAAATTCTTTTGCCAATCGAGGATATTCCTTTCGGTAAGATTCCATCAAATTTCCCCAATTTCTAAGAGCCTCGCTACCTCTTTCTATTGCTTTTTGAAAATGGTCAGCCACATGATCCGGAATAAAAAACTTTTCATCGGGTGGCCAGCCCAGATTCTCCTTGGTCTGTCTTGTTGAATCAGGTCCGAGAGGTTCCCCATGAACTGATGAGGTGTCCTGCTTTGGACTGCCATACCCAATATGGGTTTTGATCATTAGCAAGGAAGGTCGGTTGGTCTCCGCCTGGGCTGATTTAATTACCTTAGCAATTGCGTGCAGGTCATTTCCATCGTCCACCCGCCCTATGTGCCAACCGTACGCTTTAAATCTCTGTGCTACATCTTCAGTGAATGTCAAATCGGTTGATCCATCTATGGTAATGGAATTGTCGTCATACAGATAGATCACTTTCCCGAGTCCCAGATGACCCGCCAAAGATGCCGCCTCTGAGGAAACTCCTTCCATTAAATCGCCATCTGAAACAATGGCGTAAGTGAAGTGATCCACTACTGGGAAGTCCGGTTTATTAAAACGTGCGGATAAATATTTCTCAGCCATCGCCATCCCGATGCCCATGGCAAATCCCTGCCCCAAAGGACCCGTCGTACATTCTACGCCCGGAGTCAATACAAATTCAGGATGTCCAGGGGTTTTACTACCCCACTGCCTGAAGTTTTTTATGTCCTCCAAAGAAAGGTCATACCCGGTCAGATGCAGGAGACTATAGAGCAACATGGATCCGTGCCCTGGAGAAAGGACAAACCGGTCACGATTGAACCACTTCGGGTTTTTAGGGTCGTGCTTTAAAAACCTGTCCCATAGAACATACCCCATGGCAGCGCTTCCCAGAGGCATCCCGGGATGGCCTGAATTCGCCGCTTCGATGGCATCTACCGCTAAAAATCGAAGGGTGTTGATACAAAGATTATCGAGACTTTCTTTTTCCATTCGTCTGTCCCTTTCCACCGGATCCTTTGGACAAAATCGTTTTCAGAAACTGTCCGGTATAAGATTGTTTTACCTTTGCCACATCTTCCGGGGTTCCTTCGGCAACAATGGTGCCCCCATCATCCCCTCCCTCCGGACCTAAGTCTATGATCCAATCCGCTGTCTTGATCACATCTAAATTGTGCTCTATAACAATTATGGTATTCCCTTTGTCCACCAACCTGTTGAGGACATCCAGAAGCATACGCACGTCTTCAAAGTGGAGACCTGTAGTCGGTTCATCGAGAATATAAATGGTGCGCCCCGTTCCGATTTTGGATAATTCCGTGGAAAGTTTTACTCTCTGTGCTTCTCCGCCGGAAAGTGTCGTCGCTTGCTGACCCATGCGAATATAACCCAACCCCACTTCCTGAAGTGTTTTGAGCTTTCTCTTTATTTGAGGGATGTTGGTAAAAAATTCCAGCGCTTCAGATACCGTCATACCCAGAACTTCTGCAATGGTCTTCCCCTTGTAAGAGATTTCCAATGTTTCCCGGTTATAACGAGATCCTTTACACACTTCACATTGGACATAAACGTCAGGCAAAAAGTGCATTTCGATTTTAATAATTCCATCTCCCCGGCACGCCTCGCAGCGCCCCCCTTTCACATTAAAAGAGAATCGTCCCGGTTTGTATCCACGGATTTTCGATTCGGGAAGTTGTGCGAAAAGGTCCCGGATATAGGTAAAGACTCCGGTATAAGTAGCAGGATTTGACCTGGGCGTTCTGCCAATAGGAGACTGATCAATATCGATCACCTTATCGAAAAAAACCAACCCGTCAACTTTATCGTAGGGTAATGGATATTTCCTTGCTGAATAAAGTTCCCTGGCAAGCACAAGATACAATGTCTCGTTGACTAATGTACTTTTCCCTGAACCCGAAACACCCGTGACACAAATAAATTTCCCTAATGGAAACTCTACATCTATGGATTTAAGGTTATTCCCCCTTGCACCATGAAGTTTTATCACTTTCCCCAATCCGCTTCGACGCTTATCCCGAAGTTCAATTTTTCGCTTATCCGCTAAATAGAGCCCCGTTATGGAATCAACGGCATTTTTGATTTTATCAGGTGTCCCCTCAAACACAACCTTCCCGCCATTTTCCCCTGCACCAGGTCCTAGATCCACGATGTGATCCGCACTTTCGATGGTTTCCCGATCATGTTCCACAACGATCACGGTATTTCCCAGGTCCCTAAGCTTTCTTAATGTAGCAATGAGTCTCTTGTTATCCCGTTGATGGAGACCGATGGAAGGTTCATCCAAAATGTAAAGGACACCCACCAATTGAGCGCCAATCTGCGTAGCCAGACGGATTCTTTGAGCTTCACCACCCGATAGAGATGAAGCTGTCCGGTCAAGTGTCAGGTAATCCAATCCGACATTAATTAAAAATCGAAATCTATCTTTCACTTCTTTAAGAATCTGCTTGGCAATTTCCTGCTCAGTTTTATTGAGATTTAATTTGCCAAAAAAGTGTTCAATGTCTTTAATCGATAATTTGGATAGATCTCCAATGGTCATATCCCCTATTCTGACCGCCAGACTCTCCTTTCGAAGGCGGGCGCCGTTGCATTCCTGACACGGCTGCATACTCATATACTGCTCTATCCACTGGCGAATACCCCCTGATTTCGTTTGATGATACCGCCTTTCAAGATTGTGAACAACTCCCTCGAAACCTCCGGAATATTCCCCGCTAAACCGTTTTGACTGGTACTGCATTATAATCCTCTCGCCCTCAGTTCCCCACAAAAGAGCGCTCCTCGCTACCCGGGATAGCTTGTACCATGGAGTCGTAAAATCGAAATTGTAATGCCTGGCGAGGCTTTTCAATATGGCGCTGTACCAACTTCCGCGTGGCTGCTCCCCCAGAGGAGCTATGGCGCCCTGAATGAGCGATTTCCTTTTATCCGGAACCACCAGGTCAGGATTAATTTCCATACGGGAACCCAAACCGTCACACGTTTTGCAAGCCCCATATGGCGAATTAAAAGAAAACATTCTGGGGCTCAGTTCCTCCATACTGACTTCACATTTGGGACAGGCAAATTTTTCGCTGAATATATGCTCTTCCTTTGGCAACCTGTTGATGATGACCAACCCTGAGCCGATATTTAATGCAAGTTCTACCGATTCGGTGAGACGTTCCTTACCGTAAGATCCATTATTATCCTCCTCTAATACAATCCGATCTACCACTACCTCTATATTGTGTTTCTTGTTCTTATGGAGGATAATTTTTTCGTTCACCCCTCGAATTTTTCCATCGACACGTACTCGAAGAAATCCTTCCCGGGCAATTTCCTTAAAGACATTTTTAAACTGACCTTTCCGTCCTCGAACCACGGGTGACAATACCTGTAGTTTGGTCCCAATAGGAAACTTAAGAACCGTATCTACAATCTGCTGTACTGTCTGGCGTTGAATAGGATCTCCACATTCCCAGCAGTAGGGTGTTCCGACCCGGGCAAAAAGCAGGCGAAGATAATCGTGAATTTCCGTGACTGTCCCAACCGTTGAACGGGGGTTTCGGGAGGAGGATTTTTGTTCGATGGATATCGCAGGAGACAACCCCTCTATGTAATCCACATCGGGTTTTTCCATGAGGCTAAGGAATTGGCGGGCGTAGGCGGAAAGAGATTCCACATACCGGCGCTGACCTTCAGCATAAATGGTATCGAATGCAAGGGACGACTTTCCTGAGCCGGAGAGCCCGGTAATGACTACAAACTTATTCCTGGGAATCTCAACATTGATATTTTTCAGGTTGTGTTCCCTGGCGCCTCGTACGATGATTTTGTCGTTCTTTTTATTCATTTTCAAGCAGCTTGGAAATTACACAATTATCACGGACATTCAAATCAGAATTTGGAATCTTCGCTCTTAATTGGTAACTATTCAGCCTATTTGGTATAACAAGGCTAAGGTTCACCTTGTGGAATATCCCGAAGTTTCGGGGTAGCATAAGCATCCCTGCCCCGTGGAATAAATTCATCATTGATATCCCTCAGACACAAGAGCTGATTATTCCACAGGGCGGGCTTGTGTTCATCGGTTGATCCGAATGTCCGCCAACTGGCGGATTGCATCACTCAATTGTTTATCACCTCCTCATCAGAAATAGGGGTTGAATCGCTTAATAAGGATATCACTAACATTTCTCACTTCATATTAATAATACAACTGTAATATAATCTGCATGTAACGACATATATAATTCAAAATAAGCTAAAATATGGTTACCCTGAAAAATGACCATTTTAAAAATGGCGTTAAGAAATTTTACGAAAAGACCGTTAAGAAAAATAAACTGTTTGATCCGTCAGCTGACGGAGAGTTTTTATTTTTTAGGCATTTTCGTTGAATTTTAGCAACATTTTTAAACCGGTCTTGATTTTTTGGTACTTTTGTATCAAGACAAAAGTACAAAGAGGTTGTATTAGGAGATATCAACGGTTATTGAGAAACTGCCTGCCTGTCGCCTGCCCGCCGAGATTGGTCAGGCGGGGCAGATAGGAAAAAATTCGTTTTGAAAAAATGTTAGTGATTTATATTTCACCCTTTTCCGCAGGATACTGTGCACAGGATTTACCTTTTTCCCGAATACAAAGTGTTGAGAGGATTACCTGCTTACCATAGTGCCAGTACAGTAAGGATGGAGGATTTACAAACCGGCGGAGGTTTTCAAATCACGTTTTGAAGTGAGAAATGTTAAGATATCAGTTATTCAAGCTTCGCACATAGTAAGTGTATTATATTTCAGAAGATGTTCATAAATAAAGTAAATAAGTATCGTAATAAAAAAGACGAATTTCTTATTACCGTTATTCTCTGTACTTTTCTTAGCGTAAGAAAAGTACCAAAAGAAACAGTCGCTGGAGAAAAATTATACCCGTCTGCACCATCGTTATGGGAATGAATTAAACTCATCCCGACATCTGTGTCGGGACTCAAACAGTAATTCATTCTAATCCTCCCTGCCTGTCGGCAGACAGGCACGATGGTTTGACGTAAATGATAAAATTTTTCTAATGCGACAAAATCACAAATTCTACAAACATCAAGTACATGAATGACCGTAAAGAGGTACGAAACATGAGTTACCTCCTCATCTAAAATAGGGGTTGAGTCGCTCAATATAGATATCAGTTAAAAGTATAAAATCCCTGAAACAAGGAGGAGTTGAAAACCGGCCACATTTAACAGGCAGACTCCCCTGCCTGTGAGACTTTGATTTTGAGATGAGTATTGAAATATAAAAAGTCTGTTTTATGAGGTGTTTTTAAGATAATTTTGGATTGTTTAAAAAAGTATAGCTAACTAAATATTTAACATTTCTCACTTCATAACTGATTGATAATATGAGTAATTGGAATTATAAGGTAGAAACAGTGGTTGAACTGTTATTTCAATACTTATCAATGAAGTCCACTAAAGTAGACTATTGTCATTTCTTGTTTATCGGTGTCACCCAGATAAATCAGGGTGTTAATCTTATATGTTTTATAAGGTTAACACCAAGCTTCAGCTTGGTGATGTGGAACCAGCACTCATCTGATGAGTCTGCTTTAGCAGACTTTTTATGTCAATTGCGAGTAAATAATGTGAGAAATGTTAGTAAATATTTTAATAGTCCATTACAAATTACTGTTGCATGGTATCATATGATACCATTAAATTATGATAAACAGACCAACATATAAAGAGCTAAATAGGAAAATCAATCTTGCTAAAAAATTTGTTAAAAATAATCAGTTTAATATAGTAGATCCCGTACCCTTTGCACTGGATCTGATTGAATTGGACTGTGATGCAGATCAGGAAACAATGTCAACCATTTTAGACGAAATTACACCAAATGATTATGTTGGATCGCGACCTCCTCAAAAATCCTATAAAAGTAAAATTAAGGGCAGTGATCTTTTTGCCTTTGCCTGGGAAAGTAGATGTTTGAAATGCAAGGCATACTTCAAATTTGCAATAATAAACGATACTCTATGGTTGGTCTCGTTACACAAAGATAAGAAATAACATGACACTAAATATGAGAGAAAATAAAACAATGATTTGTCCGAATAACCACGGAAAAATGATACGTAAAGAAATGAGAAAAAAAGCGGTATTACGTGATATTCCTGTAAGTGTAAAAGTTGAGGAATATTTATGTGAAACTTGCGGTTTTGAAGCGGGCACTCCTGAACAGACAACCATAATAAAACGGAAATTATGTGATGCATACCGTGAGAAAGTCGGACTCCTATCCGGAGAACAAATTAGAAGGTTAAGATCTAAATTAAATCTAAGTCAAAAAGCTCTTGCAAAATCATTAGGTGTTGGTATAGCAAGTGTTAAACGATGGGAAACAGGATCTATTCAGAATGTTTCAATGGACAAGTCCCTGCGAAATATATTAAATGCTGTGAAACCAGGAAATGACCATTCCGGAAATCAATTATTTTCAATACCAAGGGTGAAATTAGTGATCCTCGAGTTTGAAAAGTACCTTGGGAAAAAGTTACTTATTAAAGGTGATGACCTCGCAAAAAGTTTAATTATAATAA
>JADFPG010000076.1 GCA_022562455.1 Fidelibacterota bacterium
ATAAGTCGCTGAAGGTATCGGTCATAAGGAAAGTTATGGAATAAGCAAGGACACCCGCTGGAAAAACGAAGGGTCCGAGTATTGCAATCTTGCCGGCAAGAACAGAAGCAATCACAAGTGCGCCTGAAAATATAGATGTAAGAAAAATAAAGGCTGTATTTCTCGTCAAAATAATTATCCCCATGTTTTAATCCGATTTCTTTTGGGTTAAATTACTATTAGCAAAATGAATTTTTAAAAACTTATAATCTGATAACGTCAACGGCTATTATTAAATGAAAATTCGCACTATTACCACCGGAATCACTTTTAATTCTGGGATAGATATTAAAAAAATCGGGCAAGCCGCTGAATTCAATCAACTGGCAAAAAAACAATTTGAACAGAATGGATACGAAGTTCAAACAACCAGAATCGCTACCAATTCCTGGGAAGAATACCTGTCTGATCTTCATTATAATAAAGTATTAGAGGAAATCACAAAAATTGAAAATAACTGTAAACGTTATGATGTGGATAACTTTAATATTGGTTATTCCCAATCACCTGAACTAATCAAATTGATTCCACAAATAATTACTAATTCACCAATAATATCTTGCTCCACTAAAATTGGAGACAGTGAAAAAGGAATGGATGATCGTGCAATTCGAGCGAGCGCAGAGGTGATTAAACAACTATCAGAAACGACTCCAGGGGGGCTTGGCAATTTTCAGTATTGTGCCTGGGCAAACTGCCCACCTGGAATCCCCTTTTTCCCCGCTGCCTATCATAAAGGTGAGACATCTTTCGGGATTGGATTGGAGTGCAGCGACCTTGTAATGAAAACATTTTCCCACTCTAAGGATTTGAATGAAGCGTCTGAACTACTGGATGAAATTCTGGAGAAAGAATTCTCAAAGGTTGCTGCCATTGCAGAAAATGTCGCAAAAATATTCGACATTCCATTCCGTGGAATAGACACGTCTATTGCTCCTTCTTTAGATCCCAAAGAAAGTATTGCTTATGCTTATGAAAAATTTGGGATTGATAAATTTGGTCATGCAGGGACCCTCACCCTATCCTCTCTTATCACAAAAGTCATCAAACAACTTTCTGTCAAAACAACCGGTTTCTGTGGACTTATGCTGCCTGTGAGTGAAGACGTCGGATTGGCTGAGCGAGTCAGTGAAGGGACTCTCAATCTTTCCAATTTATTGCTGTATTCCTCTGTGTGTGGGACAGGATTGGACACTATTCCCATCCCTGGTGACACAAGCGTTGATAAGATCGAAGCTATTCTTAGGGATGTAGCAACACTTGCCATCCAACTGAACAAGCCTCTATCCGCCAGACTGCTTCCTGTTCCTGGGAAAAAAGCAGGAGACATGACCGCCTTTAACTCCCCTTACATGGTAGAGAGTAAAATTATGGACGTTTGATCATTTGATCTCCAAGTAAAAACACTTTTGAATGGGTTGTTCCGACATATCATTTTTGTTTTACCGTAATCTTTGTAAATTCCCCATGAACGGGTTTACTCCGCCAGACTTCGGCGTGAGCGTTCGACTGAGCTCACGCCGAAGTCTCAGTCGAACGCTGGCGGATGGGTATGAAATAACAAAGGAGGAGAAGTCATGAATGAACAAATCGTAAAAGCATCCTGGATTGTGGCAGCCGTATTTGTGCTCGCCGGAGTTGTAAGCAAACTGGCAGGATTGGATATTCTAACTGTTCAAAACAACATCAATTATTTCCACGCTGCTAACACTGCCCTGCTATTTGGCATACTATTTTCGCTCCGGAAAAAAGCATGATTCCCTTTTAACCTGATTAATTCATGAGCCATGAATTATTCAGGTTAAAAAAGACAGTTACCAAGAGCTAATATAGCGGAAGGCTTTTCTTTTATTTATAAAGAGAAAAGGCGTAACAGAATTTCATTCTACCTTGGACAAAGATGCCGAAGTGTTGAATGGAAGTGGGCTACTCTGAATTAATATTCCCTTCTATACAAGTTGTATCGAACCCACCTCGAGTATTGTAAACGGTAGTAACCCGAATTCGATTCGTTTCTAAGACCGACTTGAGATCAGAATAAATGCGTTTGGTAACCGCTTCCTGATAAATTCCCACATTCCGGAAACTGATGAAATAATACTTGAGGCTTTTGAGTTCCACACACTTCCCCCCATCGGGGTAATATTCGATTTTCACAAAAGCCAGATCGGGTAGTCCACTAAACGGACAAACGGCACTGAATTCATCTGTTTCTGTTGTGATATATTGATTGGGACTATCGAATTTAAAGGTCTCTAAAAAATTAGTTTGAATGTGACTCTCATCTAAAAAGTCGAATGATCTTCCTTCTGCTTTCGCCATAATATTCTCTCCGTTTAACCTTTACCCGCATTTCTCATACGATCTGTGGTACGGGTTCTCCTATATGGACTCCTCTTGTGGAAACCCAGGATCCTTACCATATCTTCTGCCATAATAATACAAACTTAGACTCATGATAACAACTTTGTCTCTATTAATTTTCTTCATCATTATTAACATACAAGGATCCTTTGGACGGACAAGTATCAAGTTTCTCAAAGAGTCCTTTGGAAAAGTATCAAGTTTCCCCGTACGGTCGCTCCGAAGGAGTGTCTACGACACAAGCTCCCTACGGGGCAAGCAAGTTTCATGTGTTCAGGTTTTCACGTATCAAGTTTCAAGTATCAAGTATGCAAGTCTCAAGCATCACTTATCACGTTTCCCGTCTACGCTTTCGCTATGCCGGGCGGGCACGCATCACGTCTTCTACCTATAACTGAGATATCACTATTTTCTACTAATATTTATTTTTGATGATGAATTTTATTAATAAATTACCGACCAATTTTTTGATTACTCTACCTATAAAAGGGATAGCATATAGGAGTTATAAAATGATTACAACAAAGTCAAGGATAGTACATTACTGGTTGATTGTGGGGTTAATTGTTATCTGTTTTCAGAAGATTTCAGCAATCCCCGCGTTTGCAAAGAAATATGGAAAACCGTGTCAAACCTGTCACATTACGGAACCCAAATTAAATGCTTTTGGCGAACTTTTTCGTATCAATGGATATCAGTTAAGGGGTACTGAAGAAGATACACCTCCCTGGGCTGTTGAAAATGTGCAACTCTCCGGAATGCTTCACGAGATGTATGTTATTCGGGAAATTTCCAACAACATGGATGCGGTCCCCCCTCCGGGTATTCCATCAGGGGAATCTTATAAAGTAAATTCCTTTAGAGATATGGGTGGTCATCTTTGGATGGCTGGTTCTTTAGGAAGAAAATTATCCTTTTTTGCAACCCTTGGTATTGAATCTGAGGTTGAGGTAAGTAACGGTCGCTTTGGGTCCGAAACCCACGTTCATTGGGATCAGGCTTTCTTTCAGTATAATAATATGTTTAATTCCTGGGCTCATCTTACGTCGATAAAATTCGGATTGTTTGAATTGGAATTACCCTTCTCCGCTTTAAGGAACCTCGGATCTACAATAGCGCCATACGAGGTTTATGATATTCGCGGAGTGAAGGGAGCTGCAAAGTTAGGTGCGACCCAAATGGGGACGTCATTTAATGGATTATCTCACTTCGGAGTCAATTCACTTCGATATGAACTGGCAATGATTAATGGAACCAATGGAAATTTTGATTCCAATGTGGAATTTGATTATTATGGTCGGCTTGCCATTGCGCGGTTATTTGATAAATTTCTCCACCGGGTACAAGTTGGATTTCTATACTATTCAGGAACCCAAAATTTAAAGGATTTACCTGGGAATCCGTTTCCTAATTCGGCAATGCTAGAATATTGGCAGACTGATTCGTCCTTTCTTGAATTCAATACTGATCCTTTAAATGTTCATATCAATCCGGAAAACAGCAAATTTTATCGATGGGGAGTGGATGGTTCAATTGATTTTGAATTGGCTGGTTATCCCATAAATATCTATGGACAATATCTGGTTGGGCACGATGATGATATTGATATGACAAACCGAAACATGCCTCACCTTGGTTCCGAAGGTGAAGGAGACGGCGACGGTCATGGAGATCATTTAGCTAAAATTCTTAGCAGTGAAGATGAATGGATAACACGTCCGTTCGATTATTCCGGCGGTTTTATTGGCGTTGATGTAGTATTAAAACCGGCAAAACTTTTTTTTACCCCAAGATTCGATTGGATCTCCGTAAGCAATCAATGGACAGACGAAGTAGATGGAGATCTTCCTCGTGATGCTGCTGATAGAATGATTTGGAGGATGACAAATAAACTGTCGGAATATTCCAGGTATATATTAGGATTACGCTATCATCCCATAATGCCACTTACGATTACTTTTGAGTGGGGTGTTCAAGAAAACCTGTTCGGATTTCCTGAACCTGCTGAAGCTATGTACAACCCCGCTTGGGTCGCCGGTATGGGACGTGTAGTCGATATTGATTCGAACTGGTTTATGATAATGGTAATGTTCGTATTTTAATCAGGAGAAAATAATGATGAAAAATAGTATAGTTATATCCGTTTTGATATTATGCTTCTCTATTTTGGTAGCTGAAGACGATGTTTTAAAAAAAGGTGAACAGATCTACACAATCAGTTGTGCAGTCTGTCACGGTCTTTCTGGGAAGGGAGATGGAATTGTAGCCGGAAATTTAATAGTAAAACCCCGGGATTTTACCAGCGGGAAATACAAGGTAAGATCCACATCCTCCGGACAAATTCCTCTAGATCAGGATCTTTATCAGACTATAGGTTTCGGCATGGGACATGATAATACGATGCCGGGGTGGTCCCATTTAAGGTCTGACGAAAAGGAAGCGTTAGTACAGTATATAAAAACTTTTTCCGATAAATTTACCAGTGATGAAGAAGTCAATATCGTTCCCATTCCTCCAAGAAAACCCAGCACTCCGGAAAGTGTGAATGCGGGTCGTAGATGGTACAATGACATCGAATGCTGGAAATGTCATGGTATGGGAGGTCATGGCGATGGTCCCAGTACACCTACTTTGAAGGATGATTGGGGGTATAAAATTGTACCACCGGATTTATCGAAACCGTGGCTTTTCGTGGGTGGATCTGAACCTGAGGATATTTATCGGACGTTAGTTACTGGTCTCGACGGTAGCGCAATGCCGGCAATTGAAGGTTTGATCACCGAAGACGATAATTGGGATCTTGTCAACTTTTTAATGCATGAGTTTATCGATCAGGGTAAACGCGCGCCACGTTAATTACAAACATCATTCATGAGTCCACTCTTAAAAGGGGCTAAAGGCCCTAATTTGGGTTGGTACATTTGTAACCCCGTCCTGAAGGGCGGAGTTATTGATAAATTGTAACCACAACAAATACAAATGAATAACCCCGTCCTTTAGGTCGGGGATTAGAGTCAATTCAAACCCTTTCGGAACCCTTTTAGGGGTTTTCAGAGTGGGCTCATTCATTAATAAGGAGAACAAATAATGAAGAGAACAACAATACTATCTGCTGTTTTATTGACCAGCTTGGTCTTTATGTCTTGCGAAGATGATAAAGATGAATTTTCCGGAATATTGGAGGTAACGGTTATTTTTGATGACGCCGAAAAAGGGTCGGATGATATGATCATGGCATTTCTGTGGAAAGGATCATCTTTCACATCAGCCAAAGACGCCGGAACCGTCGACTCCTATATGTTTAGTTTTGGCACCGATACGGTAATCACACAAACGGCATCAATTCAATTTGAGGACTTATCTGAAGGTTCTTACTACTGTGGTATTTTCGAATCACACGATATGATGTATGATGATCATGCAGAAGTAATGGGTTATTATTGTGCTGATTCAACAAATACTACAGGATCTGCTAACCCTACAGCTATTACTCTCGATTCGGATAATGAGCATCAAACAATTTCATTGACGATTACTCACCACGGTGATCATCAGTAAGATTAATAACTTTTACCTAAATTGAGCGATTTGCGTAGGATAAGTTGTCAACTTGTCCTCGTGACAAGACGTAATATCTTTAGTAATGATAACAACCAATTAAGTATACATATGTTCTTTAATAATTGGCATAAAATCGCTCAATTTAGGTTCAAGAAAAAATCTATTAACCATCCTTCCTCCCAAACCCTCCTCCCCCCGGTGTCTTAATTACAATCGTTTCCCCGGGGTGTACTACCCGCTCCACTTTTCCCCCAAGATTGATGTACGTTCCATCCTTCTTTATCAGGATGTTTTTCCCTTTAGTACCGGGACTCCCTCCTGCCATCCCATAGGGGGGATATTTTCTCCGTTCGGAAAGAATGGATATCTTCCGGGGTTGAAGGAACCTGATCTTCCGAATCGTCCCGTCACCTCCCTTATATTTCCCCTTGCCTCCTGACCTATACCGGATAGCGAAACTTTCCAGCCGCAATTCCGGGTACCGCTGTTCCAACACTTCCGGATCGGTAATTCGGGTGTTTGTCATGTGTACCTGCACCGCTGAGGCTCCCGGATGACCCGTGGTTGCGCCAGAGCCCCCTGCTATGGTTTCGTAGTACTGTTTTCCTTTTCCATCTGCTCTGCCGAAGAGAAAATTGTTCATAGTCCCCTGGGAAGCTGCCGCAATCCCCAAGGCGCCCAAAAGCACATCCACGACCCGCTGGGATGTCTCCACATTCCCGCCCACCACGGCTGCATCAGAAGATGGATTCAATAAGCATCCAGCAGGAATGCGAATATCTATGGGATCCAAGCAGCCTGAATTCAAAGGAATATCTTCGTCAATCAAGGTGCGGAAAACATAAAGGACAGCCGCTTTTGTTACCGCTACAGGAGCATTCAGATTACCAGACATCTGATGATCTGTCCCCTCGAAATCAACGATCACCCTGCATGTATCAGGAGACTTACCATCCCAGGTTATTGAAATTTTTACCGCTATTTTCGAACCGTTATCCAGATAATCTTCAAAATAATTCTCATACTTCTTACGATCACCTAAATAGACAGCCAATGCATCTCTCATGGCTTCAGCGGCATTGTCCCGGATATGATCCATGTAGGCGTGAACCGTGTTAAGGCTGTATTTATCCACTAACCGCCTCAATTCCCGTTCGCCATTCCGAATAGCTGCTATCTGTGCTTTGAGATCCGAAATCCGCTCATCAATATTTCTTGCAGGATAGGGACCCGAAAGAAGCAGTTCTCTCACTTCTTTTTCTCTAAACCGGTTATCTCTGACCAGTAAAAAATTGTCAATCACAACCCCTTCTTCCGCCAGATTTTTCCCAAATGGGGGCATGGATCCGGGTGTAATTCCACCGATGTCGGCATGATGACCCCGGTTAGCAGTATAAAAAATAGGGTGGTTATCCTCCCCGAATATAGGGGCAATAACCGTTACATCCGGAAGGTGGGATCCACCCCGGTGAGGATTGTTCATCACATAAATATCTCCACGCTTCATTTTCCCCTGATTATCACGAATAATGGATTTGACTGATTCCCCCATAGCGCCCAAATGAACAGGTATGTGAGGCGCATTGGCCACAAGGTTACCCTCACAATCAAAGATGGCACAGGAAAAGTCCAGCCTTTCCTTGATATTGACGGAATGGGCGCTGTTTTCGAGTGTATAACCCATCTGTTCAGCTACACTCATAAAAAGATGATTAAAAACTTCCAGCATGACAGGGTCTCTTTCCCCGCCGACTATTTCCGTTTCCACCTTCGTCTGAGTCAAGATCAAATGGCCAAATTTATTCAGCCTTACTGAAAAACCGGGTTCCACAACCGTGGTGGAATAATCCTCTACTACAATGGCAGGACCTTGAATCTGCGTATGAACGTCGATTTCCTCCCTTTTGTAAACGTGTGTGGGGGTTGCCTGCTTACTCCAATAAACCTCCACAATACCGATAGGATTTAAGGGGCGATTTTGTTGTGTAACAGTACCCTGTGCATATCTTAAACTATCCATACCCTTTTGGTTTTCTTCAAAGTATCTAAAATCATCCCCCTTTCCAATCACCTCCACCCGGAGATTCACCAACTCCAAAGGCGTTTCGGATGGATCAAAACCATAATGCTGCTGGTAAACAGAAAAAAATGTTTGTTCTAACTCACGGATGGATTGAACAAAAGGGATGGAAAGATACGAGTCTGTCCCCATAGGTCTCAGGTCGAGAAACCGAGAGACAACAATTTGATCTTTCGGAATATTTTTCTCACGAAGATCTTCAATTAGAGGTTGCTCAAGTCGACTAAATTCTTTATCTAAGATTTGGAAACTCTGACTATCCATCTTTTTTATAACAGAAGTCGCTGCATATTGGAGATGATCTGCCATGGCTATTCCGTAAGCCGATAAAAGTCCTGCCAATGGGTGAATAATGATGGTTCGGATACCCAATATTTTTGCAATGGCACAGGCATGTTGGGCAGCAGCGCCCCCAAAACAGATAAGAGCATGTTGCCGAATATCAAACCCTCTTGACACAGAAATTTCCTTGATGGCTTTTGCCATCGTTTCGTTGGCAATTTTCACAAAACCGAGGGCTACTTCCACAGGCGTGAATTGATAATTTAACCGGTTATTGATAGTCCGTGTAATTTCTTCAAATTTTCTCACCACAATATCCCTGTCCACCTGATCATTTTGTGAATCTCCAAAAGTAGACGGGAAGTAGTCCGGAATTATCCTCCCGAGCAACACATTGGCATCGGTGAGGGTTAGTGGACCTCCTCTCCCATAGCAGGCAGGACCGGGATTTGCACCCGCCGATTCAGGACCTACACGCAGTTTTTGTCCATCAAACCAGAGAATAGACCCCCCGCCGGCTGCCACGGTATTCACACTCAAACTGGGCACCTGAAATTGAATTCCACCTATTTCCATTTCGTAAGCTTTTTCATAGGTTCCCCCAAACCGGGAGACATCCGTGGACGTCCCTCCCATATCAAACCCGATGGACTCTTCTAAATCGTTAACCCTTGCTACGGCAGCAGACCCAATAACACCTCCCGCCGGACCAGAAAAAATAGCATCCTTCCCCGTGAATGATCCTGCATCCGTAATGCCACCCGAACTTTGCATGAATTCCAGAGGGATCCTCCCTGTGAACCGTCTCACTGAGTTGATGTAATTCATGAGTATGGGACTCAGATAGGCATCCACAACCGTGGTCTGAGCCCTGCCCACGATTTTAATCAACGGCATGATTTCACTGGAGACTGAAACCTGTTTGAACCCTATTTTTCGAGCGAGATCTCCAACGATTTTCTCGTGTGTGTTGTTCTTCCAGGCGTGCATCAACACGATAGCGACGGACTGAATCCCCATCCGGCGAATTCGTTTCAGGTCCGCTTCCACCAAATCTTTGTCCAGTAGTTGAACAATACGCCCCTCAGAATCAATTCTTTCGTTTACTTCTTTCACACACCGATATAGCTGCTGAGGCTTTTTAATCACGAGGTTAAAAAGTTCCGGGCGGTTCTGATATCCGATTTTCAAAAGATCCCGAAATCCTTTGGTAATGAACAAGGCAACCGGCACTCCCTTTCGTTCTAAAAGGGCGTTGGTGGCAACGGTAGTCCCCATGCGAATTCGAGCCACCCGGTTTTCCGGGATGGATACTCTACTGGAAAGGTTCAGCATTCTTCTCATCCCCTCAATGGCAGGATCATCATAAAAAGGCGATTCCGAGAGGAGTTTCAGGGTGTGTAGCCGATCCTTAGGGTCGATTCCGATTACATCGGTAAATGTCCCACCACGATCAATGGAAAATTTCCACTTACTTAACATAGACGAGCTATTCGAAGGGTTATTGTCATATGGGAATTTCTGCCCGTTAATTAACTGATAATCCACCGCTTTTTTCCTTTCGGAGCACAGTGTCCCAAAGGGACTCCTTCGGAGGAGACCCCGTAAACGCAGTGTCGGGGTGTTGTGCCCTTCGCCTTCGCCTGCCAGTCCGTCGTAACGGTAGTGTAGACGGGCGCCTTCCTGTCCCGTAGGGAGCTTGTGACTGTACGGGAAGCCTGAATAATTACCACGCTTATAAAACCTTAGCCACTTCACGAAAGGATTTCTTTTTCAGAATGGGTACTTTCGTCTCTTTCTCAGGAAATCCGACGGGGATGAGCAAAAACGGTTTTTCGTTTGAGGGGCGATTTAATATTTCTGTCAGGAATTTCATGGGACTGGGTGTATGTGTCAAAGCCACCAATCCCGCATTGTGGATAGCCATAAGGAGAAATCCGGAGGCAATTCCTACAGACTCGTTTACATAATAATTTTTCCGTTGTTTCTCTTTACCAACTCCATAAACCTGTTTAAAAACCACGATGAGATAAGGAGCCTTTTCCAGAAATTCCTTATGCCAGTCTGTCCCAAATTGGTTTAGATCCTCCAGCCATTCCCGTGTGAACCTGTGCTCGTAATTTTCCTTTTCTTCTTTTTCCGCCGCTTCACGGATTTGTCTTTTTACTTCCGGATTACTGACAATCACGAAAGTCCAGGGCTGCTTATTGGCGCCGGATGGGGCTGAAGCAGCCGTCATTACGATGTTTTCAATAACCTCAAACGGTACCGATCTCTCCGAAAAGGTTCGAACACTCCTACGGGTTTTCATTTGAGCAAGAAATAGAGATGATCTCTCTACCATCTCTTCATCAGTCAATGGTGTGAAATTAAGATTTTGAAACATGTATCCCTCTAATATTCAAGGTGAAAGCCATTACTTATTATGTTGAAACAATCTATAAAGAAGAAATATTCAAAACAACCGGATTGCTACATTATCACCCCTCTTTCAGACCTGTCAAATTGATCAAAAATAACAGATCGAACCCTACATACAACAGGAATTTCTACTTAAATAGAGTCTGTTTATAATAACTAACATTTCTCACCTAAGATAAGAAATGTAAATATGAATTTGCAAGAGAACAAATTATTAACCCCATAGGGGTGGCATATTTATAGATATGAGGATAAAGAAAAATGAAACGCCGTAGGTGTGGCATCCGCCAGCTGGTGGACATGTTCATACATCCCGAAGCTTCGAGACAAAAAACTATGTCACCCTCCCCGCCTGACCAGATAGTCGGGCAGGTACAGGGTTTGAAGTTATTTTAAATCTCATACTATAAACATATCACTCCAATGGAGTTTTATTCATAGAATAAAATAATGTATGGCTAAACCTTAAAAAGAACCATTAACAATGATATTTATAGCACATCCATCAGCCGATGGGTTAAGCCAGAAAGATTGAGCGGTCTTTCTTCGGGACAATTCTCCCTATTTTGAAGGCAAGAATGGAAGAGTGTTGATTGAATTCCTCTAAAAATGTATCTGCGTCACTCTCCGAGAATGCCAAAAGTAATCCACCGGAAGTCTGGGCATCAGCCGCCATCAGTTTCTTGTAATCTTCCATACCGGAATCGAACTTCGTATCTTTTTCCACGAAATTAAAATTGCGTTTCGTGCCTCCCGGAATAATTCCTTGTTGAGCTAAGTTTATGACACCATCGATAAATTGGATTTCATGAAACTCAATTTCTGCGGAAACATTGCTGCCACGACACATTTCTAAGAGGTGCCCCAAAAGACCATAACCGGTTACATCCGTAGCGGCATGTACATTGTGTTTTAACATGAGTTCAGCGGCTCGGTTGTTTAATGTTTTCATCACATCGGTTGCAGTCCGGATCATAGATGAATCGGCAATACCCTTTTTTATGGCTGTTGCAATGATGCCGGTTCCCAACGGTTTTGTCAGGACAAGGACATCCTCAGATTCTGCTGTAGAGTTTCTGACAAGATTGGGGAGGTAAATTTCTCCCGTTACCACCAAGCCGTATTTCGGTTCTTTGTCATCTATTGTATGACCGCCCACGATGGAAATTCCCGCCTCTTTGGCTTTATCCGCTCCTCCCAATAGGATTTCGATTAGCGTTTTTCTTGGCAGGGTTTGAATTGGGAAACCGACAATGTTCAAGGCAAAGAGTGGTTTGCCTCCCATGGCGTAGATATCCGACAGGGAATTGGCAGCAGCAATTTGTCCGAAATCATAGGGGTCATCCACGATGGGGGTAAAGAAATCGACGGTTTGGACAAGCGCTTTATCTCCATCCATGCGTACTACGGCGGCATCGTCGGAATTATTATACCCGACAACCACACGGGGATCCTCGATAGGCGGCAAATGACTCAGAACCTGAGCCAGGTCCTCAGGACCTAATTTGCAGGCTCAACCGGAACCGTGACTAAGTGTCGTGAGGCGTTTTATTTCATCACTAACCATAGTGGTAAATTTAGGATTCAGATTTGAAGTAAGGTAGGGGAAAGGTGGGGATTATGTAATGCCTCAGTTTTTGGGAGAAAGTTAGTAGTCTTTCTGTCATTGCGAGGAGCGAAGCGACGTGGCAATCTCGTAATTTTCCTGTCATATATGCGAGATTGCCACGCCCCAATGAATTGGGGCTCGCAATGACTGTTTTATTTTATGTTCGTCACGATGACTGAGGGAATACTGATATACGAGCTAAAACTCCTCGATCAGATTCGGGACTAAACATCATGGTATTCGAACGATGCAGGCACTTGAACACATGAACCCTGTACAGTCGCTACGCTCCCTACCTGCCCGACTACGTAATTCAGGCGGGCAGGGCAGGCACTTTAACACTCCTTTGGGACGCTTCGCTCCGACATATACCGTATACCCTATACCTTTTCCCATCTCCCCCCGACACTTCGTGTACGGGATCTACGCTTCGCTCCGACATATACCGTATACCTTTTCGGAGTGGATTCCGTCTACTTTATCAACATCACTTTCCGTGTCTGGGTGAAATCGCTTTCTCTCCGAAGGGAAACAGTACCTTCTGTTCCGGAATCATGCGGCTCAAAATACCACAAAATCCGAAGTTGAATAAAATAGATACCGCTTGGGTATCCTCTCGCTAACCATCTAACATCATACTCCCCCGCTTCTTTAACATCATCCACAATCGTAGCAATCTCCTCCCCCAAGAGGGAAAATATTTTAATTCTAACCCGGCTTGTATTAGGAAGTTTGTATTTTATTGTGGTTACTTGATTAAAGGGGTTGAAAGGATTGGGGTAGATTTGTGAGAGAGAAAAATTTTCAGGAAGTGGAGGTTCCGGACCAACTGTAAAAGAGTCAAACCGGATGGCTTCCCACACATCGATGACACCCCACCCGTATGAGTTATCCGGATAATCAGCCCGGGACGCCGTCTTCATGAGGGCTTCCCTGACCATCATGGGTGTCCAGTCCGGATGAGCGCTGAGGATGACTGCTGCTGCCCCCGCAACCAAAGGTGTAGATAGAGATGTTCCGCCCTTTCGAGTATATTGATCAACATTAAAAGGTGATGCACATACCGTACTGACGCCTCTTGCACACACCTCCGGTTTTATCCGCCCATCGTAAGTGGGACCGTGAGAACTGAATCCGGCAATCACACCATTCATGTCAACAGCTCCAACTGAGATTACCGAGTCGGCATCGGCAGGAGCTATGATGTAATACCAATCATCATCTCCCTCATTTCCAGCAGCTGTCACGCAAACTATTCCAACAGAAGCTGCAATATCCATGGCTTTTGTGGTAACCGCTGTGTTGCCGTCCATATCAGGATAAGTATACCAATCAAGATATCCTAAAGAACTTGATACTACATCAGCTCCCAG